>NZ_LZIX01000004.1:0-773 GCF_001666955.1 Mycobacterium sp. E735
CGGTACGCCCGTCGATCCCCACACCACCTCCGCACCGCAACTGCGGTCGCAGGTGCTGGCGCTGCGGGGCGACGTCGTGGCCGATGACCGCTTCGCGCTGGCGTCTTAGAACCGGCGGCCCACCATGTCACTCCTCGACCGCTGGTTTCCTCATCTCGATCGGCGGATGCCGCTCAACATCGACGTGGGTCCGCTGCACGTCCACATGTACTCGACGGCTGTGTTCCTGATGTGGGTCACGGTGGCGATCCTCGCCGTCGCGGGCGCCGCCGTCCTGGTCTCGCGCAAGCGCGAGCTGGTGCAGAAATGGCGCACCTGGGTGCTGATCGCACCGGCTGTCGGGATCCCGGTTTGGGCCGGCCAAGGCACGACGGCGGGGTTGGCCGCGGCGCTGGCGGTCGTCGCGGTGATCGAGTACGCGCGACTGGTCAAGCTGGGCCGGGCCGACACCTACGTGCTTGTGGTCCTGGCCGTGGCATACCCGGTCGCGGCGTGGCTGCGCCCCTCGCTCCTGCAATTCGCGCCGATCATCGTGCTGCTGTGCGTGGCGCCCTCGGTCCTTCAGGGCGACGTCGAGAACGGCGCCAGGCGCGCCGCCTCCGCCGCCTTCGCCTCGGTGTGGATCTGCTGGTCGCTGTCCCACCTCGTCATGGTGGGACCGGACGCATACCTGCTGTGTTTCGCCGTCGCGGCCACCGACGTCGCCCCGCAGCGCCAGCACCTGCGACCGCAGTTGCGGTGCGGAGGTGGTGTGGGGATCGACGGGCGTACCG
>NZ_LZIX01000005.1:0-10214 GCF_001666955.1 Mycobacterium sp. E735
TCGCCGTCGAACGCGAGCTGGCCGCCGGCGGGTACCCCGGCACGCTCATTGCGGCCTACACCGATCTGCTGGACGCCGAGGCGGTGCGCGGGCTCGCCGCGACTCATCGGCCCGACGCGGTCGTCCACCTCGCCGCGGTCGTGTCCCCGCTGTCGTATCGCAAGCCCGCGTTGGCCCGCAAGGTAAACGTCGGTGGCACCGAGAATCTCTTGGCGGCCTGCGCCGCGCTCCCCCGGCCGCCGCTGTTCCTGATGGCGTCCAGCAGATCGGTGTAGGCCGCAATGAGCGTGCCGGGGTACCCGCCGGCGGCCAGCTCGCGTTCGACGGCGACGGTGTTGTCGTTGCGCAGATCCATTGCGATGACGGTGCGTCCCCGCTCGAGCAGGATCTGAGTGCAACGCTTGCCGACTTGTCCGAACGCGCCGGTGACCAAAACGGTAGAGGCAGTCATGGCTTTGTCATTGTCCCATCAGTCGATTGGCGGCTCTGCCGATCGCGCGTCGGATTCGCTCGGAGACGTAGATCGAGAATACTGGGGTGACGATATCCTCTCGCACGCGAGTTAGCTTGGAGCTCTTGATAAACCACTGACCGTCGACGTTCTCATAGGTCTCGTGGTAGTGGCCGTACCCCACCAAGGTCACGCCTGCTCCGAATCGGACGACGTCTTGCACCGCCCACACCCCGCGGGCGGTGGTCGCCGAAGTGAGCGTGATTTCGGGGGCGTGCACCTGGTGCGCCGTGGCCTGGGCCGGCCGCCCGAGGGCCTTGCGGGTGAACGACACGAACTCGTCCGCGCCCTCGATGACCTTGCCGCCCGCCTCGGCGGTGTCGCTGACGAAGTCATCGGTGAAGACGGTTCGCCACGCCGCCCAGTCCTTGTTGTCGAGGTATCGGCAATAGCGAGCCTTGAGCTGCTTGATCGATTCGATGTCCAGCAGTGTGGCCGCGTCGGCGATCGCGTCGTGCGCGCGCTGTGTCATAGCGGCTCTATTCCTTCGGTGTGCGCCCCTGCGTGACGTTTCACTGGCGAAGTGTAAACCTGTCAGCCCTTGAAGTAGACGACCTGATGCGTGGTCGCCAGCAGCGTGCCCTCCCGCGTCCATACCTGCGCGCTCTGGTCGAAGTAGCCCCGGGAGAAGCGGTTGGCGTGGGCGGTGCACAGGACGAAGTCGTCTCCCAAATGGTCGAGTTGGTGCTGGTCGGCGTGGAAATATGTCGTCAACGAGATGGTCCCCGACGGGATGACGTTGCCGCGGCGCAGGAACACGCGCGGATAGAAGACGTCGCTCAGGGCCGCCAGCGCCGGGTAGTCGACGGGGCGGTGGGCGCCGTCACGCACCCACAGTGTGGTCGTCGAGGATTCGCTCGGTTGCCCGTCCTCCCTGGGAATTTGTCCCTCGACATACCGCATGTCGTAAAGGCTGGACCATCGAACGATGCCGGGATCGGTGGGCGGAACCTGCTCCGGGTCCGGTGCGCTCGGCGGGCGGCTTTCCGTGTCGCCCCAGCTGTCGCGGCGCAGAGCGAACAACGCGGTCACCGTTGTCTTGACGTCTCCATCCTGGCCGAGTTCGGCGATCCAGTGCTGGTTGCTGCGGTTGGTGCGCGCGGCCCGCAGTGAGATGTCGAAGTCGCCGTCGGCGATGGGGGCGGCGTAGTTGACCGTCAAAGCCAACGGTTCGCCGATGCGCTCGGGGTGCGATTCGATCGCGTGCAGCATCGTCGCGGCGGTGATGCCACCGAAGGGCCCCACCATATTGGCCCATTCCGGATGGGTCCGGCCGCGCCTGGTGTCGGCGTCGATGGTTTGCAGCCGGATGGCGTCGTCGAAGGGGTGCGTCATGAGTCGTCCGCAGACTACCGGCGGGGGACGCGACGCGGCGCCGAGGGCGGGGTCTCGACTGCCTCGGCTCCGCTGCTGTACAGTCGCCCAGCACAAGGTCGACGCTCGAATGAGAGGCCATCCGGTGACTTCCGAGTCGGTCGCAGAATTCCGGAGCCGGGCCAGGGCCTGGCTGGCCGGAAACCTCCCTCGGCTTGATTCCGAAGACGCAATGGCCCTGCAGCGCGACGAGCTGGCTTCGTGGCGCCGCGCGCGTGAATTGCAGAGGAAGCTGTACGACGGCGGATTCGCCGGCATCTGCTTCCCGCGCGAGTGCGGCGGCCTCGGGTTGGGCTACGAATACAAGAAGGCGTTCGACGCCGAGGCCCTGGCCTACGAGACGCCGCTCATGCTCAACGTCCCGTCCTTCGCCATCTGCTGCGCGACGATCCTCGACATGGGCAGCGAGGAACAGAAGCGCACCCACATAGCCGCCGCGCTTCGCGGCGACGAAGTGCTGGTGCAGTTGCTGTCGGAACCCAGCGGGGGATCGGATCTTGCGGGCGTCCTCACCCGTGCCGACCGCAGGGACGGACGATGGATCATCAACGGCGCCAAGACATGGAGCACGTGGGCATTCGCCGCGGACTATGGGCTGTGCCTGGCCCGGACGGACTGGAACGCGCCCAAACACGAAGGGCTGACGATGTTCCTGGTGCCGCTTCGGCATCCCGGCGTCATCATCAACCGCATCAAGCAGGTCAACGGCTCGGTCGAATTCTGCGAGGAGTTCTTCGACGACGTCGACGTCGGTGACGACGCCGTCGTCGGTGAGCCGGGTAAGGGATGGGACGTCGCGTCGCGCCAGCTCTACCACGAACGTCGCAGCATGGGCGACGGGTCGGAGTACACCAGCGGGCCGGGAATCGCCGAGGCCGAGGATGTCTCCGTCGACCTGCTGTCGGTGGTCGAGAAGGCGAAACAAGCCGGCAACGAACGTGTCCGGGAAATGGTCGGGCGAGCTTTGGTGCACAGGGCGGTGCATGGACAACTCAGCGAGCACGTCTTCCACGCCGTGGCCGGCGGTTCGCTGCCGCCCGCCGCGGGATCGATCATCCGGCTCTACATGGCCGAGGTGCACGACGTCGAAGTCGACACCGCGCTGGCCGTCGCCGGACCGGCGGCCGTTATCGACGACGGGACGGGTTTGCTCGACATCGGCACGCGCTACCTGGGCCGCCAGATTGCCAGCATCGGTGGCGGGACCACGGAGATGGCACGCAACGTGATCGGGGAGCGGGTCCTGAATTTCCCGCGCGAGTACGCCGCCGACCGTGGCGTGCCGTTCAACCAGGTGCGGCACGGAAAAGCTTGAAGGAGGCCGGAATTGAGCGACCAGCTTCGTGACATCCGGGAGTTGGCGGGAGACTCCGAGGCATACCGGGACGAGCTGTATCGGCGCTGGACGGGTCTGCTCAGCTACCGCTACATCGGCCGCAAACACTCCTCGATGGACATCGGTGAGGTCGACGACACCGTCACCATTCGCCGTGACATGCGCAACGAGGCCGGTGGAATCATGGTGGCGCCGTTGGCCATCTCGTCCCCCGAAGGATGCCAGACGGACATGGTCGCGGTGCCCAATCCGGTCATCGCGTCGGTGCAGATCATCGACCCGGGCTACGACGTCAGGCGGGTCGAGATCGTGGGTTCGGGCATCGTGCACCAGGGCCGCACCATGGGTTACGGGCGGTGCAAGATCGTCGACGCCGACAATCCGGATCGGGTGATCGCCTTTAACGAGGGGCAGGGAGCGATCATCGGCATTCCGCCGGAAGGCCTGGGCCGGATGGACGTTTCGGGTACGGAATTGGAGATCGAGGACTCGCCGGACCTGCCGCCGCTGTGGCAGGCCTTCGGGGCCAGCAGGCGGGACGATGGCCATTGGGTGCTGCCCGAGCTCAGCACCGAACTCGCTTCGCCGGACGCCGCGCTGCACATCGGCCCGCAGCACGTCGTCCTAGAAACCGCGGCGATCGACCTCGCCGCCGGCGTCGCGGGGACCCGAAAGCTCCAGGTGGTCAGCTGGCACGTCATGTTCATGTCGCGCGGCAAGGTGGGTCCCTTCCGGGTCGAGGGGGTCGCCCACCGCGGCGCCCCCGGCCGCGTCGGCGTGCGCATGCTGCTGCACGACGAGGGGAACGCGGACAAGGCCGTCACCTCCGCTGCGGCGGTCTTCGACGTCCTGGATTCTTGACCGGCCGGTGGGGGACGCCTCGCCTGCCCGGTGCCGCCCATAAACGAACTCGAATATCGGCGTGGCCATCAGGGTCGTGACCACGGCAACCAGAACGAGGATGCTGAAGAGCGTCGGGGTGATGATGCCGGCCTGGAGCCCGATGTTGAGCAGAATGAGTTCGATCAATCCGCGGGCGTTCATCAAGGAACCCAGCGCAACGGCCTCACGAAAAGGGACTTTCCTGAGCCACGCGACCACCGCGCACGAAACGCCCTTGCCAAAGATCGACAGCAGGAGCATTCCCACCGTCACCGCCCACAGTTTCGGGCTGTTCACCAGGCCGATCTGGGTATTCAGCCCCGAGTAGACGAAGAACAGCGGCAGCAACAACGTGGTCACCAACGGCTCGAGCCTGGCGGTGAGTTGGTGGGCGAAGAAGCCGGACGGCATTGCCGCGCCCAGGACGAATGCGCCGAATATCGCGTAGATGCCGATCGCGTCGGTGAACCATGCGCACGTCATGAGCAACACGAGGACGGTGCTGAACGTGGATGTGCTGACCGCGTTGCGGCGCTCGGATCTCGCGCCGAGGGCGGCCAGCGCTTTCCGCCCGACGGTCAGGAGCAGCGCCGTGTAAAGAATGCCACCGGCTATCGCCGTGGCGGCTGTGGTGGGATTGCCTCGATGGATGGCGAGCACGACGGCGAGGATGCACCAGGAGAGCGCATCGTCGATCGCGCCGCAGATCAGGGCGAGCGTACCTAGAGGCGTTCCGGAAAGCCGTTGTTCGAAAATGATTCGGGCCAGCATTGGAAACGCGGTGGTTGCGATCGACGCGCCCAGGAACATCATCGCCAAGGCGAGCGAGACGCCTTTTCCGAACAGCACGCCACTGTTCAGCAGGGGCAGGGCGACAAGCGCACCCAGGGCAAGCGGCGCGAGGATGCCCGCGGCCGACACCGCCGCCGCGGTGCCGGCGCGGTGTTTGACGAGGTTGGCGTCGAAGCTGAGGCCGACGAGGAACATGTACAAGACCAGGCCGATCTGCGCCGCGGTGTAGAGCACCGTGTTCGCCTGCCCGGGCGGAAAGAGATCGTGCTGCACGCCGGGCGCGAGCCGGCCCAGCAGCGAGGGGCCCAAAAGTACGCCGGCAATCATCTCGCCCACGACTTGGGGTTGCCCCAAGCGTTGCGCAACCAGCCCGACGAACCGGCATGTTCCGAGGATGACGGCAAGTTCGAGGAAGAAATGTACGGCGGTTGCTGCCGGCATGATGACGTCCTGAGTGTCTGTGGTCGGCTTGATCAGGGCGCCAAGCGCGACGAACGGTTGAGATCGGCTTTGCCGCAGCGCATCTGGCCGCAATGCCGCCAGCGTCCCGCCACCTCGACGCCGTGGGCTTGCAGGCTTGCGAGAGTCCTCATTTCGTGTAACGTACTTAACTATTAAGTAACTTAATCTCCCTGGCTTTGCAAGAGGTGGACGTGTGGACGTGCGCGCGCAGCTGTCGCAGTTGAGCCCCGAGGCGCGCGAGACGCTGGCGCGAAGGATCAAGGGCCTGTTGGATGCCGACAAGGTCGGCTCCGATCACGACGTCACCATCGTCGGAGGTGGTGCGGCGGGGCTGACCCTGGCGCTGGAGATCCAAACCGCCAGGCCCCAGACCCGCATCGCCGTCATCTCGCCCACCTCCCACCCAGTGCCTGAGATCACCCACACAGTCGGCGAATCGACGGTCGAGGTTTCCGCCCACTACCTCCGTGAACGCATTGGGTTGGCCGAGCACTTGCAGACGTCGCAGATCCGCAAGATGGGCCTGCGAATGTTCTTCTCCCACGGCGGCAACACCGATATCGCCGAGCGGTTGGAACTCGGCAGTTCCTCCTACATCCCCCAGGTGACGTACCAGATCGACCGCGGCAGGCTGGAGAACGAGCTTTACCGACGTTGCCACTCGGCGGGCATCGACGTCCGCCGCGGCCGCGCGGTCTCGGTCGAGTGCGGTTCCGGCGGACACCCGCACACCGTTTCCATCCAGAGCGGTGACACGATCACCCGAACGACGGCGCGTTGGGTGGTGGATTCATCCGGACGAAATCGTGCGCTGGCCCGCCAACTGGGTCTACGGCGCGCCAACGAACACAACTGCAATGCGGTGTGGTTGCGTGTCGCCGCCGAAATAGACGTCGGCCGGTGGAGCGAGGATCCGGCCTGGCAGGCCCGCATCGTCGAGGGTGATCGCGCGCTGTCCACGAATCACTTGATGGGGGAGGGCTACTGGGTCTGGCTGATCCGGCTCGCGTCCGGATCCACCAGCGTCGGCATCGTCGCCGACCCGGCGTTCCACCCGTTCGACCGCTTCAACACCCTCAGCAAAGCTCGGTCGTGGCTCACCGAGCACGAGCCGCAATGCGCGGCGGTGCTGGCAGAACACGAACACCTGATCAAGGACTTCAGGGTGATGAAAAACTACAGTCACGGCGCCACGAAGGTTTACGACGGCCGCGACCGTTGGTGTCTCACCGGAGATTCGGGGATCTTCCTCGATCCGTTGTACTCGTCGGGCCTGGACCTCGTCGCCATCGGCAACGGCCTCATCACCGACATGATTGTCCGCGAACTCGACGGTGAAGACGTCGTCGCGCGGTCGGGAATCAGCGACTCGCTGTTTCGATCCCTCACCGACATGTGGCTCGCCGTGTACTGCGATCAATACGCGCTGATGGGTTCGCCGGCCGTGATGTCCGCCAAGGTGATTTGGGACATCGCCTTCTACTGGGGCTTTGTCGGCTTGCTCTACCGGAACGGGCGGTTCGTCACTGTCGCCGACGATCCACAGGTGGTTCCTCACCTGGAGGGGTTGATCAAGCTCAGCAACCGCACGCAAAGGTTCTTCCGGGAATGGGCCGCGGTCGAGACGGCACGACCGTCGGCCGGGTTCGTCGATTTGTACTCACCGTTGAACTTCATGGTCAGCCTGCACACCGCGATGATCGGCGAAAGCCCGGACTTCGCCGCGCAGTTTCGCGCGAACGCCCGCCTCTTGCACCAGCTGGCCGGCCAGCTCGTGGAGACCGTGATCTCGGAGAAGTGCGACCGGTTCTCCGAAGACGGTGTCATGCAGCAGGTGCAGGCGTGGCAACGCGACTCGCTTCTGCGGGAACTGCGAGCCATCTACCGCCACGAGCAGGAAATCAACCCGATCAGCCGGGCGTGGATCCTCGGCGACGCACCCGTACTCGAACCACGTTGACCCGAACACGATTCGCGCACGACCCGGTTCTCACGGTCGAGGCCAGTGAACTCGCCGGCGGCCGGCCAGCGCCTCGGTCGGGCCGGGGCGCGGAGTATCCCGCACAGCGGACGCGGGATGCGCACGCATCGCACTCCTCGAAGGCGATCCGGCGCGGACCGGTGCACGGTCGTAGGGCGAAAGGATGAACATGCGCGCCGCAGCCGGGACTCGTGAACCCTTGGCGATCGTCGGAATCGGTTGTCAGTTCCCAGGCGGTGCGCGGACCCCGGAAAGCTACTGGCACTTACTCTGCAGCGGAACCGACGCCACCGACACCGTCCCCGAATCCCGGTGGAACGCCGCAAAGTACTACGACCCGAACCCCGCCAAGGTCGGCAAGATGGTCACCCGGCGAGGCGGGTTCCTCAGCGAAATCGACCAGTTCGACCCGCAATTCTTCGGAATCTCTCCCCGCGAGGCGCACCTGATCGATCCGCAGCAACGCCTCCTGCTGCAGACGACGTGGGAGGCGCTGGAAGACGGCGGAATATCCGCGGACAGCCTCGCGGGAACCGAGGTAGGCGTCTTCGTCGGCGGTTTCACCCTCGACTACCAACTTCTGCAGAATCGGGGCCGCTCCAGCCGGTACCGATTCAAGGCCCATTCCGCCACCGGAATGATGATGACGATGCTGGCCAACCGGATCTCGTTCGCCTTCGATTTCCGGGGTCCCAGCATGACGATCGACACGGCGTGCTCGAGCTCACTTGTCGCCGTACACCTTGCGGCGCTGAGCATTTGGAACGGCGAATGCGACGTCGCGCTGGCCGGTGGGGTCAATGTCATGATCGGGCCGAACACCGCCATCGCCGAATCGAAGAGCGGATTCCTCAGTCCCGACGGGCGCTGCAAGGCGTTCGACCGTTCCGCCGACGGCTACGCGCGGGGAGAAGGCGGCGCCGTCGTCGTCATCAAGCCGCTCGAGCGCGCGGTGGCCGACGGTGACGAAATCTACGCTCAGATTCTCGGCTCCGCCGTGTCGCAGGACGGCCGCACCGACGGCATCACGGTGCCCCGCGCCGCGGCCCAGGAGGCGGCCATCATTACGGCGCTGCGCAGGGCGGGTATCCGTCCCGACGAGGTCGGCTATGTGGAGGCGCACGGCACCGGCACCCCGGTCGGCGATCCAGTCGAGGCCGGGGCCCTCGGCAGTGTGTTGGCTGCGAATCGGTCACCGGCCGATCCACTGCTGATCGGCTCGGTCAAGACCAATATCGGCCACCTGGAAGCCGGCGCGGGGGTCGCCGGATTGATCAAGGCGGCGCTGGTGCTCAAACATGGGTACATCCCGGCGAACCTGCACCTCAATGATCCGATACCGCTTGCGAATTCGGGTATCGAAATTCCGGCCACCGGTCGTCCGTTTCCGGGCAACGGGCGACGCGTCGCAGGGGTCAACTCCTTTGGCTTCGGCGGCACCAACGCTCACGTCGTGCTCGCCGAGCCGCCGTTTCCCGGTCCAGCCGGCCTAAAGCGGTCGCCGCAGCTGCCGCTGGCCGTGCTGCCGGTTTCGGCGCGTTCGCAAGAGGCGTTAGCCGCGACGGCCCGTCGGCTGGCGGAACACCTCGACGCCCACCCGGAAATCTCACTGCACGACCTCGGCTACACGCTGAGCCGGCGCCGCACGCACCTGACGCATCGCCGCGCGATCGTCGCGGACGGTGTGGCCGACGCGCTGAGTCAGCTTCGAGCCCTGGCGGAAGGGCAGAGCCCGGTCGACCGGACGCCGCCGGCCAAGCCGAAGGTGGCGTTCGTCTGCACCGGGATGGGGCCCCAATGGTGGAAGATGTGCCGGGGGCTGCTTGACGCCTATCCCGCCTTCGCCGACAGCATCGCGCGAAGCGATCGCGAGCTATCCCGTTATGCCGATTGGTCTTTGACCGACGAACTCCGCGCCGACGAAACGGGCTCTCGGATGTCGGAGACGGATGTGGCCCAGCCCGCCAACTTCGCCATCCAGATAGCGCTGGCCGAGCAACTGAAAGAATTCGGCATCATTCCCGACGCCGTGGTGGGGCACAGCGCCGGCGAGGTGGCCGCCCACTACCTGGCCGGCGTCCTCACCTTCGAACAGGCGATCCGCGTCATCTACCACCGAAGTCGTCTGCAACAGCGCACCAGAGGTCTGGGCCGCATGCTCGCTGTCGGCCTCGGCGCCGAATCGCTGATGCAGGCGCTGGAAATCCCAGCGGTCGACGCCATCGGGCCGGGTGTATCCATCGCCGCGGTCAACAGTCCGTCTGCGGTCACCATCGCAGGCGATGGTGACGCCTTGGGCCGCATCGCCCGCCGACTCGACGAGCTCAGGATCTTCAATCGCTTCCTCAACGTGCAGGTGCCGTATCACACGCACTACATGGACGCGGTGAAAGAAGACCTCTTCGGCGCTCTGCAGGGCGTGTCTTCGGGCCCGGCAACCATCCCGCTGTATTCCACGGTGACTGGCGAACGCCTGGAGGGCTACGCCACCGGCGACGCGTACTGGTGGCAGAACACGCGCGCCACAGTACTTTTCGAACCCGCGGTGAGCCGAATGCTCGACGACGGATACACCCATTTCGTGGAGCTCGGGCCACATCCCGTCCTCGCGACGTCGATCGTCGAGATCGCCTCCGCCCAGAAGGCCGAGGTGGTGGTCTTGCCGACGCAGCGGCGCGACGCCGACGATGGCCGCACGCTGATGAATTGCCTTGGCGCGCTGCACTGCGAAGGGCACCTTGTGAGGTGGGAGGCTCTCTACCCCCGGCACGGGGCGCGGCCGCTGAAGCTTCCGCTGTACCCATGGCAGTCCAAACGGTATTGGAACGAAACGCAGGAAGCCGCGGAGGACCTGCACTACAACCCGGTGCATCCCC
>NZ_LZIX01000006.1:0-52310 GCF_001666955.1 Mycobacterium sp. E735
GCGGCAACCGGATTGCGAAAACTTCCGATTGTCCGACCCTGAAATTGCGCGTGGCTCTTGGAAATTTGCTGGGTGAGGGTTTACCGTGTGCACTAGTCGGTTCAAACAGAGGACCACTAGCGTCGGAGGGATTGGATGAATAAGGCAGAGCTCATTGATGTGCTCACACAGAAATTGGACACCGACCGTCGGCAGGCAACCGCGGCTGTCGAGAACGTTGTGGACACCATTGTGCGTGCCGTGCACAAGGGTGACAGCGTCACCATCACTGGGTTCGGTGTGTTCGAGCAGCGGCGTCGCGCGGCCCGGGTGGCCCGCAACCCGCGTACCGGCGAGACGGTGAAAGTTAAGCCGACTTCCGTGCCGGCGTTCCGGCCCGGTGCTCAATTCAAAGCGGTTGTGTCTGGGGCACAGCGTCTCCCGTCGGAAGGACCTGCAGTGAAGCGTGGTGTAGTGGCAAGCGGTGCGGCCAAGAAGACGGCCGCCAAGAAGGCTCCGGCGAAGAAGGCGGCCGCCAAGAAGGCTCCCGCCAAGAAGGCCGCCGCCAAGAAGGCTCCCGCCAAGAAGGCTCCGGTCAAGAAGGCGGCGACCAAGGCCCCGGCCAAGAAGGCCGCAACCAAGGCCCCGGCCAAGAAGACCGCGGCGAAGAAGGTCGTGGCGAAGAAGGCTCCGGCCAAGAAGGCCGCAACCAAGGCTCCGGCCAAGAAGACCGCCGCAAAGAAGGCTCCCGCCAAGAAGGCCACCGCGCGTCGCGGTCGCCGCTGAGGCATCGGTCGAGTTCTAGACGCGAATACCCTTCGGGGCGCAGCGATGCACCCGAAGGGTATTCGCGTGTTATGCCCGCACGTTGGCGGCCAGGGCGCCGCCGATGTGGTCCGCCGACACCAGCCGGCCGCCCGCGAGCGAGAGCACCCAGGTGCTGCCCTTGTGGTTGCGTGACTTGTCCGGGCGTACCCCGTCGCGTTCGCACCACCACGCGATCAAATCCGGGATCACCTTGCCCTGGGTGCAAATGACCGGTGTGCCTTGCTGCTCCGCGATGGCGAGCATCCGGTGCCGGCCGCGTTTGGGGCTCTTGGCGTAGGACTCTTCGGTGAGGGTGGGCTCGTTGTGCACCGGCACACCCAGCTCCTCCGCGAGGGGCTCCACCGTCTGGTGGCAGCGCAGCCGGTCGGCCGCATAGACGTCGGTGGCGCCGAAGGCCAGCAGCTGCGGCACCAGCGCCTCGGCCTGCGCGCGGCCCCGTTTGTCCAGCGGCCGTTGGGTGTCGTCGCCCTTGAAGCGCGATTTACGGCCCGCCGTCCCGTGCCGGACCACCACCACCGTGTGCGTGTCCGCGGGATGTTTGGTGAAGTGGCGCAGCATCTTTCGGTCGTGAGAGTAGCTGATTTTCTTCAGCGCGTCGGAAATCGGTAGCCACACCAATTCGTCGACCTCGTTGCCGGGGGTGAAGTCACCGCCGGTGCTGCGCGCGGCCCAGTAGTAGACCTTCTTGACCCCGGCATCGATCGGGTAGCTCACCATGTCGAGCCGCCTGCCCAGGATGGAGTGGTGCCCCGTCTCCTCGCGTACCTCCCGCACCGCGGCGACGGGCGCCGTCTCGCCCGGGTCGACCTTGCCCTTGGGCAGCGACCAGTCGTCGTAGCGGGGGCGGTGGATCACCGCGATCTCGAGGCCGGGGTTGGTCGAATCGGTCGGCCGCCACAGCACGGCTCCGGCGGCATACACGATCCGGCTTCCCGAACGCGAGCTCTTGGTCGGCAACTCAACTCCTGCAGGTCAATTCGGTGCGGGGTCGCGCGCACGGTCGCGGTGCGGCCGGAGACAACCGTAAAGCACCACGCGGAGGGTTACGGACTGCGGTGCCGCTCCATCAACGACACTTGGTGATCGCGCACGGTGTGGCCCTCTTGCGGCGACGCGGTCCACTGCCCGTCGGGCCCCAGCTCCCAGCATCGAGTGGAGGGGTCGAGTGCGGACTCGAACAGGTCGTCCAGGTATGAGGTGAGCCTCGGATCCTTGACCTGAACCAACGCCTCGACGCGGCGGTCGAGGTTGCGGTGCATCATGTCGGCGCTGCCGATCCAGAACTCGTTGATGCGATTGAAATGCATGATGCGGGAATGTTCGAGGAAACGACCGAGGATCGAGCGGACCGCAATGTTCTCCGAGAACTCTTCGGCGCCGGGGCGCAGCGCGCAGATGCCGCGCACCACCACCTCCACCCGCACGTCCGCCATCGATGCGCGATACAGCGCGTCGATGACCTGTTCGTCGACGAGGGCATTCATCTTGAGCCGGATCCGGCCGCCGCCGTGCTCGCGGTGCGCGGCGATCTCGCGCTCCACACGGTCGATGATGCCGGTGCGAATGCCGTGCGGGGCGACCAGAAGGTTGCGGTAGGAGACCTTGCGCGAGTAGCCGGTCAGCGAATTGAAGAGGTCGGTCAGGTCGGCCCCGATTTCGGGAGACGCGGTCAGCAGCCCGACGTCCTCGTAGAGTCGCGCCGTCTTTCCGTTGTAGTTGCCGGTGCCGATGTGGCAGTAGCGCCGGATCGTCGAACCCTCGCGGCGGACCACGAGGCAGGTCTTGCAGTGCGTTTTGAGTCCGACGTATCCGTAGACGACGTGCACGCCCGCCTGCTCTAGCTCGCGCGCCCAGCGGATGTTGGCCTGCTCGTCGAAACGCGCCTTGATCTCCACGAGCGCCACCACTTGCTTGCCTGCCTCGGCGGCGTTGATAAGCGCTCGAACGATCGGCGAATCACCGCTTGTGCGGTACAGCGTCTGCTTGATCGCCAGCACATTCGGGTCGGCGGCCGCCTGTTCGATGAATCGCTGCACGCTGGTCGAGAACGACTCATACGGATGATGAAGCAGCACATCGCCTTCGCGCAGCGTCGCGAAAATGCTCCTCGGCGTCTCGCGGTCGACGAAGGCGGGGCTGGTGGCGGGGACGAAAGCCGGGTCTTTGAGCGCCGGCCGGTCGATGCTGTAGACCTGCCACAACGACGACAGGTCCAGCAGGCCTGGCACTTCGATGACGTCGCCGGGGTTCACGTCCAGTTCGCGCAGCAGCAATTCCAGCATGCTCTCGGTCATGTCGTTGGCGACCTCGAGTCGCACCGGTGACCCGAACCGCCTGCGCGCCAACTCCCGCTCCAGCGCCTGCAGGAGGTCTTCGTCGCGGTCCTCTTCGACCTCGTAGTCAGCGTTGCGGGTGATGCGGAACGCGTGGTGCTGGACGATCTCCATGCCCGGGAACAACACCGGCAGGAAGGCCGCGATCAACTCTTCCATTGGCAGATAGCGGATTATGGCGGGACCCTCGCCGTCGTCCGGATGTCCGGGGCCGCGCAGTTCGACGAAGCGATCCACGTTGTTGGGCACCTTCACCCGCGCGAAATGCTGGCCGCCCTCCTCGGGTTGGCGCACCATGACCGCCAGGTTCAGGCTCAACCCACTGACGAAGGGGAACGGGTGCGCGGGATCGACCGCGAGGGGGGTCAGGACGGGGAAGACTTGTTCGTGGAAATAGGTCGACAGTTCGTCGCGCTCACCCTGATCCAAATCGGCCCACGTGACTATATGTATGCCTTCCTCGGCGAGCGCCGGTCGCACCGAATCGAGGAAGACCCGCGCGTGCCGGGTCGCGATCCGTTGCGTCTGCTCACCGATGAGGGTCAGTTGCTCGCGCGGGGTCAGTCCGTCGGCGGACCGAACCGACAGACCCATCTCGTCGCGGCGCTTGAGGCCGGCGACGCGGACCATGTAGAACTCGTCGAGGTTGGACGCGAAGATGGCCAGGAACTTGGCCCGTTCCAACAACGGCAACGAGTTGTCGTCGGCCAGGGCCAGCACGCGGGCATTGAAGTCGAGCCAGCTCAGCTCGCGGTTGAGGTAGCGGTCCTCCGGCAGGTCGGTGAGGGCGGACGGCGTCGCGGCGGGCGGCGCTGCCACGGCCGAGTCGCCTTGATGCCACAAGTTCTGGTCGGGGCGTGCCTCAGCTTCGGTTTCAGTCACCCTGCGATCATCGCCTATCACTCGCCGATGCTGCTAGCGCTCGACGGACATCCATTCGCCGTTGGGACGACGTTCACCGCGAGGACAGGTTCGCCGGTCCGCGCCGATGTCACTGATGGGCGAGGGCGCGCGCGGTCGCGGCGCCCACCCCGAGGCGGCGCGCGGCGGCGAGATCGTCGGGAGTGTCGACGTCGCAACGCAGCCCCGGCCATGCGCCGGTCAGTTCGATCGCACCCGAACGTCGATGCCGCGCCGACGAATCGGCGCCGAACTGCGGATCGAGCGGGGCGCCGAACGCGAACAAGGCGGCGGTTCCCGTCGCCAGCCGGTCGGCGACGAAGCTGCGGCGGTGCTGCCGCGCGGCGGCGATCGCCTCGGCCAGCTCCTGTGTCTGCAGCGCGGGTAAATCGCCTTGCAGCACAACGATATTCGGGAAGAATCCGCCCACGGCCCGTTCCGCGGTGGCGATGGCGTTGTTCAGCGGGTCGCCGTGCCCGTCGGGCGTCGGGTCGGCCAGCACCTCGGCCCCCAGCTCCGTGGCCGCCGCGGCCGCGGCGTCATCGGGCGTGACGACGGTGATCGAGCCCAACGCATCAACGCGTCCCGCCGCGGTCAGGGTGTCGATCAGCATGGCGAGCACCACGCCCTCCCTGGTGCGTGCCGAAAAAACGGGGGCCAGCCTGGTCTTGGCCGCGGCCAACCGCTTGACGGCGACGATCAGGGCGACGTCCTTGCCCGCTTCGTCGGCTCGTGTGCCGCTCATGAGATCTCATCCTGCCAGCGACCGCCGACGGCGGACGCGCTAGCTCGCGTGAGCTCCGCTGATCTAGGGTGTAGCGGCTGCAACTCGCTTGGGAAGACAGACGGGGGTGGTGGATGACCGGCTCGCAGGGCGCCGTCGCGGTGATGGGTGCCGGGGCGTGGGGCACGGCGCTGGCCAAGGTGCTCGTCGAGGCCGCGGAGCCGGAATCCGACGTCACGCTGTGGGCGCGCCGGTCCGACATCGCCGACCAGATCAACACCACCCGGTCCAATCCCGACTATCTGCCCGGCGCAACGCTGCCGCCGGGCATCCGTGCGACCACCGACGCGGCGGAGGCGCTGGCCGGCGCCACGACGGTGCTGTTGGGCGTGCCCGCGCAGACGATGCGTGCCAACCTGGAAGGGTGGGCACCGCTGGTGCCCGACGGCGCCACCCTGGTCAGCCTGGCCAAGGGCATCGAGCTGGGCACCCTGATGCGGATGAGTCAGGTCATCGTGTCGGTGACGGGGGTGGACCCGGCTCAGGTCGCGGTGGTTTCGGGGCCGAACCTGGCCAGCGAGATCGCCGAATGCCAGCCCGCCGCCACGGTCGTCGCGTGCAGCGACTCCGGTCGCGCCGTCGCGCTGCAGCGCATGCTCAACACCGGGTACTTCCGCCCCTACACCAATAGTGATGTCGTCGGCACCGAGATCGGCGGGGCGTGCAAGAACGTCATCGCGCTCGCGTGCGGCATGGCGGCCGGCGTCGGGCTCGGGGAGAACACCGCGGCGGCGATCATCACCCGCGGCCTGGCCGAGATCATCCGGTTGGGGATAGCGCTCGGCGCCAAGGGCGCCACGCTGGCCGGCCTGGCCGGGGTCGGCGACCTGGTGGCGACGTGCACGTCGCCGCAGTCGCGGAATCGGTCCTTCGGCGAACGCCTGGGCCGCGGCGGCACCATGGAGTCGGCCATGCAGGCCGGCGGCGGCCACGTCGTCGAGGGCGTGACGTCGTGCGAGTCGGTGCTGGCGCTCGCGTCGAGTTACGACGTCGAGATGCCGCTCACCGACGCCGTGCACCGGGTCTGCCACAAGGGCCTGTCGGTGGACGAGGCGATGGCACTGTTGCTCGGCCGCCGGACCAAGCCCGAGTGACCGCCATCGAAACCGCAGCCAGCGGCGTCGCCCGGCCCGAGCGCCGCGCAACCGGTAGCCTCTTTAGGTTGTGAGTGCCAGCGGGAATCGCGTGCGCGTCGCCGTCGTCTTCGGCGGGCGCAGCAACGAGCACGCCATCTCGTGCGTGTCCGCGGGCAGCATTCTGCGCAACCTCGATCCCGAGCGGTTCGAAGTGCTGGCGATCGGCATCACCCCGGAGGGATCGTGGGTGCTCACCGACGGCGACCCGGACGCGCTGGCCATCAGCAACCGGGAGCTGCCCGAGGTGACCGCGCAGTCGGGCACCGAACTGGCCCTGCCGGCCGATCCGCGCCGCGGCGGCCAACTGGTCGCCCTTTCGCCGGGGGCCGGCGAGGTCCTGGCGTCCGTCGACGTGGTGTTCCCGGTGCTGCACGGCCCGTACGGGGAGGACGGCACTCTGCAGGGCCTGCTGGAACTGGCCGGGGTGCCCTATGTCGGGGCCGGCGTGCTGGCCAGCGCGGCGGGCATGGACAAGGAGTTCACCAAGAAGCTGTTCGCTGCCGAGGGGTTGCCGGTCGGCGCGTACGCGGTTCTGCGCCCGTCGCGGTCGACGCTGCAGCCCGAGGAGCGCGAGCGGCTGGGTCTGCCGGTCTTCGTCAAACCCGCGCGGGGCGGCTCGTCGATCGGGGTCACCCGGGTGGCCAGCTGGGACGACCTGCCGGCCGCCGTGGCGGCCGCGCGCCGGCACGATCCGAAGGTGATCGTTGAGGCGGCGATCACCGGCCGCGAGCTGGAGTGCGGCGTGCTCGAAATGCCCGACGGCACAATCGAAGCCAGCACGGTGGGCGAGATCCGTGTGGCAGGAGTGCGGGGACGTGAGGATTCGTTCTACGACTTCGCCACGAAATATCTCGACGATGCAGCCGAATTGGATGTGCCGGCTAAGGTGGACGACGACATCGCTGATGCCATCAGGGATTTGGCGGTCCGGGCATTCAAGGCCATTGACTGCCAGGGCCTGGCCCGGGTCGATTTCTTCCTCACCGATGACGGACCGGTGCTCAACGAAATCAATACGATGCCCGGGTTCACCACGATCTCGATGTACCCGAGGATGTGGGCGGCCAGCGGCGTGGACTATCCCACCCTGCTGGCGACCATGGTCGAGACGGCGTTGGCCCGCGGGGTGGGTTTGCGCTAACCGGCGGCCGCCGGGTTGATGGGCACCGCCGCGATGGTGCGGTCGATCAGTTCCGAGAGCTGCTGGATCGGCGTCGGGCCCGACCCCGACGGCAGCGTGAGCGCGACATACACCGGCCGATCCACCGTGTACCAGGTCGACCTGCCCGCGTCACCGGCGGACTGCTGTTCGGGATGCACCTCGAACCACTGCACCCGGTCGACGACCTGGATCGGAGAGCCCACCACGAACTCGGCGGGGCGGTCGAGCCCGCAGCGCAGCACCAGGGGCTCGCTGTCCGGTCCGGCCCGCCACGCGGTGGCGCCCTGGGGCGCAGGCTGTGCGACGGGCGCGCGTTGATAGTCGCCGAGCCGCTGAGGCAGCGCCCCGGCCAGCGCCCGGCATGCGGGGCTGTCGGCCTGGGGCGCCGGGGCCGCGGGGACGGCGACCGGTTGCGGCGGCGCCTGGCGGTTGGCCGCGATCACCAGGATCACCCCGATCGCGACGACGGCCACGGCGACCGCGGCGATGATCAGCGCGGGCGGCGGCCCCTCGTCGACGGCGGGGCGGGTATCGGGGTCGGTCGTCACCGCCCGCGCACCTCCTATCTCGGGCCGCGAGCGGTCCGCATCGGGACAGGGCTCTAAACTGGCGCGGGCCGCTCGCGCGGGCAGTAACCCAACTTACCGCAGGTCGGCGGCTCCGATAGTGGCCCGGACAGGGCGGGACGCGCCGGAGGAGGTGGCGTGGGCGACGACGGATCGAATTCCACACTGCAGCAGCTCGGTGAGTTCGCGGTGATCGACCGATTGGTGCGCGGTCGCCGGCAGCCGGCCGCGGTGGTGGTCGGGCCGGGCGACGACGCGGCGGTGATCCAAGCCAGGGACGGCCGCACCGCGGTGTCGACCGACATGCTGGTGCAAGACCGGCACTTTCGGCTGGACTGGTCGAGTCCGCACGACGTCGGCCGCAAAGCCATTGCCCAGAACGCCGCGGACATCGAGGCGATGGGCGCGCGGTCCACGGCCTTCGTCGTCGCCTTCGGCGCCCCCGGCGACACACCGACCGCCGCCGTCGACGGGCTGGTCGGCGGGATGTGGGACGAGGCGCACCGCATCGGCGCGGGCATCGCCGGCGGCGATCTCGTCAGCTGCCCACAGTGGGTGGTCTCCGTGACGGTGCTGGGCGATCTGGACGGGCGCGCTCCGGTGCTGCGGTCCGGCGCCAAGGCGGGATCGGTGATCGCGGTCGCCGGCGAGCTGGGCCGCTCGGCGGCCGGCCTCGCGTTGTTCGGCAAGGGTATTGAAGGTTTCGACTCGCTGCGCCGCCGGCATCTGGTGCCCCAGCCGCCCTACGGTCAGGGCGTCGCGGCGGCGGCCGGGGGAGCGCAGGCGATGATCGACGTCTCCGACGGCCTGGTCGCCGACCTCAGGCACGTCGCCGAGGCGTCGGAGGTGGCGATGGATCTGTCGACCGCTGCGCTGGCCGCGGACCACGACGCGCTGACCGCGGCCGGCAACGCGGTGGGGGCCGACCCGTGGTCGTGGGTGCTGGGCGGCGGCGAAGACCACGCCCTGGTGGCCTGTTTCGCCGGCCCGGCGCCGGCCGGGTGGCGAATCATCGGGCGGGTCCTCGAGGGCAAGGCCGACGTGCTCGTCGACGGACAGGCGTGGACCGGCTATGCGGGCTGGCAGTCATATGACGGTTAGGGTGGCGCGGTGAGCATCGATGCTACGAAAGGACCGGCGATGACGGCGCGGCCGTTGACTGAACTCGTCGAGCGGGGCTGGGCCGCCGCGCTGGAGCCGGTGGCGGATCGGGTGGCCGCCATGGGCCAGTTCCTGCGGGCCGAGATCGCCGCCGGGCGCAAGTACCTGCCGGCCGGCCAGAACGTGCTGCGCGCCTTCACCTTTCCGTTCGACGACGTCCGGGTGCTGATCGTCGGGCAAGACCCGTACCCAACGCCGGGACATGCAGTGGGACTGAGCTTTTCGGTTGCCCCCGACGTGCGTCCGCTGCCGCGCAGCCTGGCCAACATCTTCGACGAATACTCCGCCGACCTCGGCCATCCGCAGCCCTCGTGCGGTGACCTGACACCGTGGGCCCAGCGCGGGGTGATGCTGCTGAACAGGGTGCTCACCGTGCGGCCGAGCAATCCAGCCTCGCACCGGGGCAAGGGCTGGGAAGCGGTGACCGAGTGCGCGATCCGCGCGCTCGCGGCGCGTTCGCAGCCATTGGTGGCGATCCTCTGGGGCCGCGACGCGTCCACACTGAAACCGATTCTGGCCGAAGGCAATTGCGTGGCCATCGAGTCCCCGCATCCGTCGCCGCTGTCCGCCTCTCGGGGGTTCTTCGGGTCGCGTCCGTTCAGCCGCGCCAACGAACTGCTGACGGGTATGGGCGCCGACCCCATCGATTGGCGGCTGCCGTGACCGAGATGACCGCATTGCGGGCCCACCACCGGGGCGGCCCGGAACAACTCGTGGTCGAGCGGGCGCCCGTACCGGTTCCTGCCGCAGGTGAAGTTCTGGTGAGCGTCCACGCCGCGGCCATCACGTTCGACGAGCTGACCTGGGACGAGACCTGGACCCGAGACGGTGTGAGCCGCACACCGGTGATCCCGTCGCACGAAGTCTCGGGCGTCGTTCGCGAGGTGGCCGCGGGTGTGGCGGATTTCGCGCCCGGCGACGAGGTGTACGGCCTGGTCCCGTTCGACCGCGACGGCGCCGCGGCCGAATTCGTCTGCGTGCCCGGGGCCGATCTGGCCGCCAAGCCGTCGTCGGTGTCGCACGTCGTCGCGGCCGCGCTGCCGCTGGCCGGCCTGACCGCCCTGCAGGCGTTGGTCGATCACGCGAACGTGCGGGCCGGCGAGGACGTGCTGGTGCATGGCGGCGCGGGCGGGGTGGGCGCCTTGACCGTTCAGCTGGCCGTGATGCTGGGCGCGCGTGTCACCGCGACCGTGCGCAGCGACGCCGGCGAACTCGTCCGCGGGTATGGCGCCGCCCGGGTGATCGACGTCCGCACCGAGACATTCGACGACGCCGCCTACGACGTCGTGATCGACACCGTCGGCGGTGAGACGTTGGACCGGTCGTTTCCCGTGCTGCGCCCTGGTGGTCGGCTGGTCACTCTGTCGGCGCCGCCGCCGGCGGGCAGGGCCGACGAATACGGCGTCACGGCAACCTTTTTCATCGTCACGCCGGACCGCGACCAGCTGAGGAAGCTCGCCGCGTTGGTCGACGGTGGACGGTTGCGCGTCGACATCGCGGAGACCTTCCCGCTCGAGCGGGGCCGCGAGGCGTTCGAAAGCGGCCGGCGCCCGGGCCATCGCCCCGGCAAGACGGTCATCGTCGTCGGCGACTAGGGCGTTTCGGCGCGATTGCTTTGTAATCCCTTGTGCCACTTTGGTTTCTTTAGTCACAGAGCGGGCTTTTTTGTCGGTGGGGGTTTCTAGAGTTTGAGGTATGGAGGCCAGTCGTGAGGAGATCGTCGACGCTATCGACGCGCTCGACGGCGACGCGGACCGCCTGTGCGCCATGTCTTTTGACGTGCTCACCACCCCGGAACGGTTGCGGGCTTTGGAGCGGGTGGAAAGCGTCGCCCGCCGGCTGCGTACACCCCAGCACGCGTTGATCAACCAGCTCGACGCGCAGGCCAGCCCCGAAGAGGTGGGTGGCTCGCTGCGCATGGGGTTGGCCGACCGGTTGCGCATCACCAAGGCCGAGGCCGCCCGGCGCATCGCCGAAGCCGCCGACCTCGGCGAGCGCCGGGGGCTGACCGGTGAACGGCTGGCACCCAAGCTGACTGCGACCGCGGCCGGCCAGCGCGCCGGGCTCATCGGCGAGGGCCACATCAACGTGATCCGCGGCTTCTTGGCCCACCTGCCGGATGCCATCGACGCGTTGACCCGCCAAGCCGCCGAGGCTGACTTGGCCGCCAAGGCCGCCGGGTATCGGCCCGACGAGCTAGCCAAATACGCCCAGCGGCTGAGGGAGTGGCTGCACCCCGACGGGGAGTTCAGTGATGCCGAGCGGGCCCGCAAGCGCGGGATCGCCCTGGGCGCTCAGGACTTCGACGGCATGTCGCGCCTCAGCGGGCTGGTCACCCCGGAGTTGCGGGCCGCCATCGAGGCCATGCTGGCCAAGCTGGCCGCGCCTGGGGTGTGCAACCCCGACGACGAAATCCCGGTGGTCGACGCGACGCCCGATCAGGACGCGGTGCGCCGCGACACCCGCAGCACGGCGCAACGCCACCACGACGCCTTCCTGGCCGGGCTGCGCGGACTCTTAGCATCGGGGGACTTGGGCTCCCATAACGGGCTGCCGGTGTCGATCGTGGTGAGCACCACGTTGCAGGAGTTGGAGGCCGCGGCCGGTAAGGCCCTGACGGCCGGCGGCACGCTGGTGCCCATGTCCGATGTGATCCGCTGGGCCGGCCACGCCCACCACTATCTGGCGATCTTCGACAACGGGCGGCCCCTGGCGCTGCACCACACCAAACGGCTGGCTTCCCCGGCGCAGCGAATCATGCTCTACGCCAAGGATCGCGGATGTACCAGGCCGGGCTGTGACGCCCCGGCCTACCATAGCCAGGTCCATCACGTCCGAGGCTGGCAAAACACCCGGCGCACCGACATCGACGACCTCACGCTGGCCTGCGGGCCCGACAACCGCCTCGCCGAACAAGGCTGGACCACCCGCACCAACGCCCGCGGCGAAACCGAATGGATCCCCCCACCCCACCTCGACCACGGGCAACCCCGCACCAACACCTACCACCACCCCGAACGCTTCCTCCGCGACACCGACGACGACGACCCCGTTTGACGTCAGGAGGGATCTTGAATGCGGCGACCCGCTTCGCCTTAGGCTGGCATCACCCGGCGTACGTCGGGGCCCCACAGCGGCTGCACGGCGGGCAGCGCCAGCTGCGTGGTGGTGATGACCTCGGCCAGCTCGCGCAACTGCGTGTGCACCGAATCGAGTAGCTCGGCCAGCTCCGTGCGCAGCCCGTCCTCGCCGAACTCTTCCAGCTCGGCGGGATGCGAGCGGCGCAACAGGGTGCCGATCTCGTCCACCAGCCGCTCCGGCCGCGACGATCCCGATGCACCCGGCAGGTCTTTGAGGTTGGCCCGCAGCCGCTCGACCTGGTACAGCAACGAGCGCGGGTTCTGCGCGTCGAACAGCATCAGCTCGGCCACGGCGGCGACGCTCACCTTGCCCACGGTGCGGCGTCGGTAGATCACCGAGGACTCGCACGCCACCAGCGTCGCCTCGATGATCGTCTGCTCGGCGATGGCGCCGCGGACGGCGGTCAGCGTCGCCCGCAGCAGCGCGGTCAGCCACAGGCCGCGTTCGATGCGCTTGCCGATGTCCATCATCGACCAGCCCACGTCGCGCACCATCGACTCACCGGCCACACCCGCAAGGGTCAGCATCCCGGCCAGCGTCTGCGCCTGAGCCGACGCGAGGAGCGCGTCGGCTTCGGCGAGCGAGTCCGGCGGCTCGCGACGCTGCGCCAGCGCTCGTTCCACCCCGGCCAGGACCATCCAGGTGTCGTTCGACATCTGGTCTCGCACCGCCCTGGCGGCCAGCGCCAGACCTTCCACCGACTGCACCAGGGACCCGGGGCGATCGGGGTCCACGGTCAACGACCACAACGTCGAGGGCGCGACTGCGATCATTTCGGCTGCGTCCCTGGCACTCTCGTCGGTCCAGTCGTCGGCGCTCGTGTCGGTCCCGGTGATCAGGCCCAGCGCGGCCATCAGCACCGGCACACACGCGCTCTCCTCGGTGTGCTGCTGATGCCGGTACACGTGGAACCTGTCGCGGGCGACCAGCAGCAGCCGCGCCATGTTCTCCGCGCGCTCGCCGTAGCGGCCGATCCAGAACAGGTCGGACAGCACGCGCGGCGAGCTGACGCCCCAGGTACCGGCCGCGGACTTCGCCGGTGGCGGCGGGGACGGCAGACTCACCGCCTCGGCCCGCGCACGCTCCGTCGGGCGGACCCAGACATCCTTAGCGGCAACGGTTTCCAGCGTGTACGCGGCGGGACCGGGTGCCAGCACGTAGCCGACCCCGCCAATCATGGGGGCGTACCCGCTGCGCTGGGCGACGTTGAACAACCGGATCCCGACGCCGGCCGACGACAACACCCCGGCGTGGTCGGTGGGCGCCGACGAGAACTGTGGCAGCTCCTGGCCGATCCACTGCCACGGCATCTTCTCGATCCGGCCGGCCAGTTGTGTCAGCTGATACGACGAAAGCGTCGGCCCGACAAGGGCTTTCCCGCCGACGGTAGACTTCACCAAAAGTGACGACAGGTTCGCCAGCAGGTGCGAGCGTTCGCTGGCGATGCCGCCCCAATAGACCGGCGCGGTGTGCAGCAGCGGGGCCTCGGACAGCAGGCGCTCGGACAGCTGGGGCAGAAACCGCAGCAGCCCGGGGTTTTCCAGGATGCCGCTGCCAAACGTGTTGACCACGGTCACCGTCCCGCGGTGGCACGCCTCCACCAGACCGGCCACCCCGAGCCGGGAGTCGGCGCGCAGATCCAGCGGGTCGGCGTAATCGGCGTCCACCCGACGCAGGACGACGTCGACCCGTTTCAAGGTGCCCAGCGAGCGCATCCACAATTTGCCGTCGCGCACCACCAGGTCCGCGCTCTCCACCAACGGGAAACCCAGGAGCGTGGCCAGATACGCCTGATCGAAGGCGGTTTCGGAAAAGATACCCGGGCTGAGCACCACCACCACGGGATCCTGGGCAACGTCGGGCGCGGCATCGATCAGCGCCAGCCGCAAGGCCTGGGCGAACGGCGTCGTCGGTCGCGGTGCGATCCGCTCGTAGAGGTCGGGAACCGAGTGCGCGACGACGCGCCGGTCGGCCAGCGCGTAGCCGGCGCCGGACGGTGCCTGCGTCCAGTCGGCGTTGACCTGAAAGGCTCCGTCCGGCAGCCGGCTGACGTCACAGGCGTGCAGGAAAAGCTGGTGATGCCCGGGTATTTCGATGCCGTTGGCGGCCCGCACGTAACCCGGATGGGCGAACAGCAGCTCCGGCGGCAGCACGCCCTCGGTGAGCAGGCTGCGCGATCCGTACAGGTCGGCGAGCACGGCGTCGAGCAGGCGGGACCGCTGCACCAGACCGGCCTCCAGCAACTCCCATTCCGCGGCGGACAGCACGATCGGCAGCGTGTCGAGGATCCACGGCCGAGGCTCCAGGCCGTGCCCGCCGGGTTCGACGTCGGTGTAAGTGATGCCGTCGCTGTCGATCAGGCTGCGCACCACCGACCGCAGCCGGTCCAGCCCCGCCCGGCCGCGCTCGGCGATGGTGTCGGCCAGCTCCGCCCAGGCCGGTCGGACATTCCCGTCCTGATCGACGAATTCGTCGTAACCGGCGGCGGGGCCGTGCCGCAGATCGAACAGCGCCTCCTGGGCGCGTGCGGCGCGATACCCGGCAAGCAGGCGGTCCGCGTCTTCGTAGCGGTCCTCGTGACGCCCGCCAGCGGCCGCCGGGGGTGCACCGGTGCCGAATGTCATGTCCGCAAACGCCATTACTGCTGAACGGTACGCACGCGGCGCAGGTCTAGGATGCCCGGCGCGCCGATGTCGGTGAAGATGCGTGCCTGCTTTTCCCGGATGTCCGACAAGTCGAGCTTGCCGGGGGTGAAGCCGGTGGCCTCGAACCGGCGGGCGCGGCGCGCCTCGGCCTCGACGGCGTTGACGGGCGGTTCGTCGTAGGCCCGCCCGCCGGGGTGCGCGACGTGATAGGTGCACCCGCCGCGCGACGTGCCCGTCGTCAGGTCGATCAACTCGAACTGCAGCGGGACGTCGGTGCTGATCGTCGGGTGCAGCGCGCTGGGCGGCTGCCACGCCTTGAACCGGACCCCGCCTACGTGGATGTCGGGGTTGTCGGTGGCCAGCAGCGGCACCGGGTAGCCGTTGACCGTCACCACGTAACGGTGGCGGTCCGCGCCGATGATCCGGATCTGGATGCGCTCGACCGACGAGTCGACGTAGCGGGCGGTGCCGCTGGCCGTGGCCTCCTCGCCGAGGGTGTTCCACGGTTCGATCGCCCCGCGCAACTCGATCTCGACGCCGTCGAACACCGCGGTGCCGATGCGCGGGAAGCGGAACTCGGTGAACGGGTCCAGCCAGCTGGTCTCGAACGCGATGCCGTGCGCGCGCAGGTCGGCGGCGACATCGGCGATGTCGTGAATCAGGAAGTGCGGCAACAGGTATCGCCCGTGTAGGTTGGCGCCGTGGCGGATCAGCGGGGCGCGCAGCGGCTCGTCCCAGAACCACGCCACCAGCGAGCGCACCAGCAGCGATTGCACCATCGCCATGCGCAGATGCGGGGGCATCTCGAACCCGCGCAACTCCAGCAGGCCGAGCCGGCCGCGGGGGCTGTCGGGGCTGTAGAGCTTGTCGATGCAGAATTCGGCGCGGTGGGTGTTGCCGGTGATATCGGTCAGCAGGTGGCGCAACGCGCGGTCGATCACCCAGGGCCGGGGGGCGTTGCCCCCGAAAGGTCCGGAGAGCCGGGTGATTTCGGCGAACGCGATCTCGAGCTCGTAGAGGGCCTCGGCGCGGCCCTCGTCGACGCGGGGTGCCTGTGAGGTGGTGCCGACGAACCGGCCGGCGAACAGATAGGACAGCGACGGGTGTCGTTGCCAGTACGTCAGCAGCGAGACCAACAGGTCCGGGCGCCGCAGCAGGGGCGAGTCCGCGGGGGTGACGCCGCCCAGCGTGATGTGGTTGCCGCCGCCGGTGCCGCCGTGGGTGCCGTCGACGTCGAAGGACTCGGTGGACAGCCGGGCCAATCGCGCTTGCTCGTAGAGGGTTTCGAGCTGCTGGCTCTGTTCGGCGAAGCTGGCGGTGGGCGCGACGTTGACCTCGATGACGCCGGGGTCCGGGGTGATCGTGGTCGACCTCAGCCGGGGGTCCGGCGGGGGATCGTAGCCCTCGATCACGACCGGGCAGTCAGCCTTGGCCGCGGCGGCCTCGACGCGGGCGATGAGGTCGACGAAGTGTTCCAGTGCCTCGGTGGGCGGCATGAAGAGGTAGAGCAGCCCGTCGCGCACCTCGGCGACCATCGCGGTGGGCGGGGCGGTGTCGGAGTCGTCCACCACCGCCTGGTCCGATTCCGTCGTCAGCGCATCGCCGGCGGCGTGGGGATCGGCGTCGAACGACGGGCGCGGCGGTCGCCAGCTGATCGCGTCCAGGGGCAGGCGCAGACCCGCCGGAGAATCGCCGTGCAGCAGCACGATTCGGCCCCGGCGCAGCCGCCAGTCCGCGCTGGCCCACCCGGCGCCGTCGTCGCGGCGGTGCAGCGGCAGCACGAAAGCCGCCGGGGCCGTTACGGATTCGTCGAGGCGGGCCAGCAGCGCCGCGCGACCGGCGGGGGTGTCCTCCTCGAGGTCGTCGGCCGGGTCCACCGGGTCGCCCTCCGGTTGCCGGACCTTATCCGCCAGCCGGTGCAGCGGGTCCTCGTAGGCGGGCCGCACCTGCGAAAGTGGCAGCCCCAGCCCGTTGGCGAGGCCGGCGAGCACTTGGCGGGCGGCCTCGCCGTCGACTGCTTCCGGCCGGTCCCCCCACGGGTCGGCCAACAGCGCGCCGTCGTTCCACAGCGGCCGCCCGTCGGTGCGCCAGTAGAGCGCAATCTGCCAGCGCGGCAACGGTTCGCCCGGATACCAACGGCCCTGCCCGCGCTGGATCAACCCGTTCGGCGCCCACACCTCCTTGAGGCGCGCGGCCAGGTCGGAGGCGCGCTGCCGCTTGTGCGGCCCGTCGGCGGCGGTGGTCCACTCCTTAGCGACCTGATTGTCCACCGAGACGAAGGTCGGCTCACCGCCGATGGTCAGCCGCACGTCGGCGGCGGCCAGCCGTTCGTCCACGCGCCGGCCGACGTCGCAGATCGTCTGCCACGCCTCGTCGGTGTAGGGCAGCGTGACGCGGGGGTCCTCGTGGATGCGGGTGACGGTGTTGGAGAACTCCAGCACCGATTCGCAGGGCTCGGTGCCGCCGCTGATGGGTGCCGCGGACGCCGGGTGCGGCGTGGCGGCCAGCGGGATGTGGCCCTCGCCGGCGAACAGCCCCGACGTCGGGTCCAGCCCGATCCAGCCCGCACCCGGGATGTACACCTCGGTCCAGGCGTGCAGGTCGGTGAAGTCGGCGGCGGGGCCCGACGGCCCGTCGAGCGCCTCCACGTCCGAGGCGAGCTGCACCAGATATCCCGACACGAAGCGGGCGGCCAGGCCGAGCTGGCGCAGGATCGACACCAGCAGCCACGCGGAGTCGCGGCACGAGCCCACCCCGGTGCGCAGCGTGTAATCCGGTGTCTGGACACCGGGTTCCATCCGCAGGCTGTAGGCGACGTCGGCGTTGACCGCGTGGTTGAGCGCGACCAGCAAGTCGATGGTGCGCGTGCCGTCGTCCACCGAGAAGTTCTCCACCCACGCCCGCGTGAGCTCACCCGGCCCCGATCCCTCGCCCGCTTCGTCGACGGGGCGCAGGTAGGGCTCCAGGTCGTCGGCCAGATCCTTGGGATAGGTCAGCCCGGCCCGTCCGGTGGAGGGGGCCCAGGTCTCGGCCCAGTCCTCGATGAAGAAGTCGAACGGGTTGATCACCTTGAGGTCGGCGATGAGTCCCACCGTGATGGTCAGCCGGCGCATCGGATTCGGAAAAACAAGGCGCGCAAGGAAATTGCCTACCACGTCCTGCTGCCAGTTGATGAAGTGCTCTTCCGGCTCGATGCGCAGCGAGTAGGCCTCGAGGGGCGTGCGGCAATGGGGCGCCGGTCGCAGCCGAACGACGTGCGGGAACACCCGGACCGGCCGGTCAAAGGTGTAGCTGGTGCGGTGCTCCAGCGCGACTTTGATGCTCATAACAAGGTGATTGCATCACAAGCGCCACAAGGCCGCAGCGCACCACAGCCGCGGCTAACAGCGCCGTAACTTCGGGCGTGGCTTTGAGGTCAGACCTGCTGCGGCCCGGACGGTGGGCCCGGCTGGTAGCCCGACTGCGGCACGGGAACAACCTGGCCGCCGGTCAGCTTGCGGTAGGCGTAGGTCAGGATCAGCGCGTCGAGCGGCGCCGTCACCAGCAGGCCGACCCCGCACGCCAGCGCCCCGGCGAAGATCAGGGCCATCACCACCAGCCACACCAGCAGCGCGTTGGCGAAATTCGACCCCACCAGCGAGAAGCTGGAGGTGAAGCCCTTGATCGCCGACTCCGAACGATCGACGACGAACAGGATGGTGAACTGCACGAACAGGCTCAGCACCAGGCCCGGAACGAAGCACAACGAGTAGCCGATCGAGGTGAGGACACCGACGATCAGCGCGGCCAGGAATGCCATCCCCAGGTTGCGGGGCCTGAAGAACGACGCGATGGTCACCGGCCGCCCGTCGGCGATGTCCAGGCAGCCGGACAGGAAGCCGGCCTGGGCGAACGCGGTGACCAGGTAGGTCAGCAGGGTGCCGATGATGAAGACGACCAGGGCGGCGCCGGTGAGGTTGGTCGTGAAATAAAAGCCGTAGTCGTCACTGGTCGCCGTGTTCGGCGACATGTTCTGGCCCGCGATGTTCACCCCGGTGGCCACGCCGAACAACAGGCCGTACACCAGCGCCGGCACGATCAACACCAGCGCGTTCTTGGTGAACGTGTTCCAAGCCCAGCTGAAGGCGTCACCGACGCTGAACCCCGGGGCGGCGGGTGCCCCATAGCCGGGCTGGGGGTAGCCGCCGTACCCCGGCGGGGGCGCGCCATAGCTGGGCGGCGGGCCGTAGCCGGGCGGCGGGGTGCCGTAGCCCGGGGGCGGGCCGTAGAGGATGGCCGACGCCACGCCGGATCCCTCGACCAGGCGGCGCAGCGGCGACCCGGGCGCCAGCAGGTGCTCCTGGCCGACCACCTCGTCCAACGAGGCCGGCCGCATGCGCACGGCCAGCGGCGCACCGGCCGACACGCCCAGGCCGTGATCGCTCGTCGGCGCCGCGCCGGGCAGGTCAAAAAGACCGTCGGACACGGCATCAGGCATACCACGAAAACGAATCCGGGCGCCGCCCCGACATCTTTGCTAAGTTCCCGTGTGCGCGTGCCCACAGGTTGAGTCAACAGCTAGGACGGACATGAGCCAGCCTCCCGAATATCCAGGCACCCCGGCCGACCCGTACGGCAGCGAGCACAACCCTCCGGGCTATCCGCCCCCGCCCGGCTACGGCGCGCCTCCCCCGCAATCACCCGGCTACGGCGCACCTCCCCCGCAATCACCCCTCTACGGCCCGCCCGGCAGCGGCAAGACGACGCTGGCTGCGCTGATCTCCCAGGCGACCGGCCGCCGGTTCGCGGCGCTGTCGGCGCTGTCGGCCGGGGTCAAAGACGTGCGCGCCGTCATCGACCAGGCGCGGCAGGCGTTGTTGCGCGGCGAGCAGACGGTGCTGTTCATCGACGAGGTGCACCGCTTCTCCAAGACCCAGCAGGACGCCCTGCTGTCCGCCGTGGAGAACCGGGTGGTGCTGCTGGTGGCCGCGACCACGGAGAACCCGTCGTTCTCGGTGGTGGCGCCGCTGCTGTCCCGCTCGCTGATCCTGCAGCTGCGCCCGCTCAGCGCCGACGACATCCGCGCCGTGGTGCAGCGGGCGATCGACGATCCGCGCGGACTGGACGGCCGGGTCGCGGTGACGCCCGAGGCCGTCGACCTGCTGGTGCGGCTGGCCGCCGGCGACGCCCGGCGGGCGCTGACCGCGCTGGAGGTCGCGGCCGAAGCCACCGAGTCGGTGAGCGTCGAGACCATCGAGCAGTCGCTGGATAAGGCCGCGGTGCGCTACGACCGGGACGGCGACCAGCACTACGACGTCATCAGCGCCTTCATCAAGTCGGTGCGGGGCTCGGACGTCGACGCGGCGCTGCACTACCTGGCCCGCATGCTCGTCGCGGGGGAGGACCCGCGGTTCCTCGCGCGGCGGCTGATGATCCTGGCCAGCGAGGACATCGGCATGGCCGACCCCAGCGCGCTGCAGATCGCGGTGGCGGCCGCGCAGACCGTGCAGCTGATCGGCATGCCCGAGGCGCAGCTGACGCTGGCCCACGCCACCATCCACCTGGCCACCGCGCCCAAGTCGAACTCCGTGACCACCGCGCTCGCCGCGGCGATGGACGACATCAAGGCGGGCAAGGCGGGCCTGGTGCCGCCCCACCTGCGCGACGGGCACTATTCCGGCGCGGCGGCGCTGGGACACGCGCAGGGGTATCGGTATTCGCACAACGATCCCGACGGTGTCCTGGCCCAGCAATATCCGCCGGACGAGTTGGTGGACGTGGACTACTACCGGCCGACCGGCCGCGGCGGTGAGCGGGAGATGGCCGGGCGGCTGGAGCGGTTGCGGGCGATCATCCGGGGAAAGCGGGGGCGGTCATGAAAACCTTCACCGACGACGAGATGGGCCGGCTGCTGGCCACCACCCAGCCCTACAGCGTCGTCATCCTCAAGCAGGGGCCGCGGTTCGGCGACGAGACGACACCGGGGACCGTCTGGGAGCACGGGCGGCGCAACTTCGGGCTGCGCGACGACGGCGTCATGCCCATCGTGTTGCCGGTCACCGACGGCTCCGAGATCTGCGGGATCGCGGTGTTCGCGGCCTCGGTCGACGACACCGCCGCGATCATGGCCGACGACCCGGGTGTGGCCGCGGGCGTCTTCACCTTCGAGGTGCATCCCTGCCGGGGATTCCCGGGCGACGCGCTGCCCTGAACGCATCGAGCGTCACGCTGGCGTGACACTGGACGGCAGCCGCCACGCTGGCGTGACGCTCGGCGAAAGAAGCGTTCTAGCGCTAGACCAGCTCGGGCACCCGCAGGTGGGCGATCGCCAGCTCGAATTCGGCGACGTCGATCACCTCGGCGCCCAGCTCCCGGACGCGCCTGCTGCGCAATTCGTTCGCCCGGTCGCTGTTGCGGGCCATCGCGTCCATCGAGTCGAACGTCGAGCACGACACCGCCCGTCGGCACGCCGGATGGTCGACCAGCAGGCTGGCGCTGCAGAACCCGTCGAGCTCCTCGAGCTCCGGCAGCACCGACGAGCGGTAGAAGTCCAGGGACCGGGTGAGCTGGTCCGGCACCACCTTGAGCCAGGTGGCCCGCACGCAGGCACCCTGCCGCGACGGATGGTCGCGGTGCAGCAAAGCGATGTCCCACTCCTCGACCCGCGCGCTGCCGTCGAACATCAGCGCGGCCTGATCGCGAATCGGGGCGACCCGTTCGGCGCTGGCGCGCATCGCGTCGATGCTGTCCCACGAGCTGGTGGCGATGCAGGTCCCGGACTGCCGGTCGACCAACAGCGACAGCCCGACACACCCCTCGATCTCGGTGAGGGCGGGCATGACGACATCGCGAACGTGCGCGATCCCGATGTCGACCGACAAGGGTTGCGCCTGGATGGTGGTGGAGCGTGCGTACACGGCCGACCTCCTCTGTAGGGCTTATATCCAAGGAGCCCGTGGCGCCACCGGCCCCACCAGTTACCTTCCTCCTGCCCAATGCGCCCCGCAATGCCCAAATGTGGTCGCGCTCACAATCGATTGGCTGCCCGCAACGTGTGCGCCGTAGGCTGGTTCGGATGCATACCGACGTGCTGGACGTGGACACAACACGACGCCGCATCGTCGATCTGACCGAGGCGGTGCGGGGCTTCTGCTGGTCGAGGGGCGACGGGTTGTGCAACGTGTTCGTCCCGCACGCCACCGCGGGCGTCGCCATCATCGAAACGGGGGCCGGCTCCGACGAAGACCTGCTCGACACGCTGGAACGGCTGCTGCCGCGCGACGACCGGTATCGGCACTCGCACGGCTCGCCGGGCCACGGCGCGGATCACGTGATGCCGGCGCTGGTCGCGCCGTCGGTGACCGTGCCGGTCTCCGGGGGCGAGCCGATGCTGGGCACCTGGCAAAGCATCGTGCTGGTCGATTTGAACCGGGACAACCCACAACGCTCGGTGCGGCTGAGCTTTCTGGAGGGTTAGCGGCCCGGTAGCCAGCTACTCCAGCGAATACGCTGGAATAGACGTTCACGCGACAAAGCAACACGCGACAAAGCAACACGCGACAAAGCAAAAGGAAGAAGCGGACTCCAAGTGCAGACACACGAGATCAGGAAGCGATTCCTTGATCATTTCGTGAAGGCGGGCCACACCGAGGTGCCGAGCGCATCGGTGATCCTCGACGACCCCAACCTGCTGTTCGTCAACGCGGGCATGGTCCAGTTCGTGCCGTACTTCCTGGGGGCGCGCACGCCGCCGTACTCGAGGGCCACCAGCATCCAAAAGTGCATCCGAACGCCCGACATCGACGAGGTGGGCATCACCACCCGGCACAACACCTTCTTCCAGATGGCCGGCAACTTCTCGTTCGGCGATTACTTCAAGCGCCGCGCCATCGAGCTGGCGTGGACCCTGCTGACCAACGGGCTCTCCGAGGGCGGCTACGGCCTGGACCCCGAAAGAATCTGGACCACGGTCTATTTCGACGACGACGAGGCCGTGCAGCTGTGGCAGGAGATCGCCGGGCTGCCGCCCGAGCGGATCCAGCGCCGCGGCATGGAAGACAACTACTGGTCCATGGGGATCCCCGGCCCGTGTGGCCCGTCGTCGGAGATCTACTACGACCGCGGCGAAGAGTTCGGGGTCGGCGGTGGCCCGGTGGCCAACGAAGACCGCTACATCGAGATCTGGAACCTCGTGTTCATGCAGAACGAACGCGGCGAGGGCACTTCCAAGACCGACTTCGAAATCCTGGGCCCGTTGCCCCGCAAGAACATTGACACCGGCATGGGCGTCGAGCGCGTCGCGTTCATCCTGCAGGGCGTGCACAACGTCTACGAAACCGACCTGCTGCGGCCGGTCATCGACGCCGTGGCCGCCCGCGCGCCGCGCGGGTACGACGTGGGCAACCATGAGGACGATGTGCGCTACCGGGTCATCGCCGACCACAGCCGCACCGCGGCGATCCTGATCGGCGACGGCGTCACGCCCGGCAACGACGGCCGCGGCTACGTGCTGCGCCGGCTGCTGCGCCGGGTGATCCGTTCGGCGAAGCTGCTCGACATCGACGGACCCATCGTCGGCGAGTTGATGACCACCGTGCGCGACGCGATGGGGCCGTCGTATCCCGAACTGGTCGCCGACTTCGACCGGATCAAGCGCATCGCCGTCGCCGAGGAGACCGCGTTCAACCGCACGCTGGCCGCCGGCTCCAAGCTGTTCGACGAGGTCGCCGGCACCACCAAAGCCGCCGGCGCCAAAGCGATCTCGGGCTCGGACGCCTTCACGCTGCATGACACCTACGGCTTCCCGATCGAGCTGACCCTGGAGATGGCCGCCGAGGCGGGCTTGCAGGTCGACGAGATCGGCTTCCGGGAACTGATGGCCGAGCAGCGCCGCCGCGCCAAGGCGGACGCCGCGGCCCGAAAGCACGCGCACGCCGACCTGAGCGCCTACCGGGAGCTGGTCGACGCAGGCCCGACAGAATTTACCGGCTTCGACGAATTATCCTCCGAGGCAACGATCTTGGGCATTTTCGTGGACGGCAAGCGGGTCCCGGTCGTCACGCACGGCACCGAGGGGGCGCAGCAGGTCGAACTGGTGCTGGACCGCACCCCGCTCTACGCCGAGTCCGGCGGGCAGATCGCCGACGAGGGCACCATCAGCGGGACGGGCGCCGGCGAGAGCGCCCGGGCGGCGGTCACCGACGTGCAGAAGATCGCGAAAACCCTGTGGGTGCACCGGGTCAACGTCGAATCCGGGGAGTTCGTGGAGGGCGACACCGTGGTCGCCGCGGTCGATCCGGAATGGCGCCGGGGCGCCACCCAGGGCCACTCGGGCACCCACATGGTGCATGCCGCGCTGCGACAGGTGCTGGGCCCCAACGCCGTTCAGGCGGGATCGCTGAACCGCCCCGGCTACTTGCGGTTCGACTTCAACTGGCAGGGTCCGCTGTCCGACGAGCAGCGCACCCAGGTCGAAGAGGTCACCAACCAGGCCGTCCAGGCCGACTTCGAGGTGCACACGTTCACCGAGCAGCTGGAGAAGGCCAAGGCGATGGGCGCAATGGCGATGTTCGGCGAGGCCTACCCGGACGAGGTGCGGGTGGTCGAGATCGGCGGGCCGTTCTCGCTCGAGCTCTGCGGCGGGACCCACGTGCACAACTCCGCTCAGATCGGGCCGGTGACGATCCTGGGCGAATCGTCGGTCGGCTCCGGCGTGCGCCGGGTGGAGGCCTACGTCGGGCTGGACTCCTTCCGCCACCTGGCCAAGGAGCGCGCGCTGATGGCGGGGCTGGCCTCGTCGCTGAAGGTGCCGTCCGACGAGGTGCCCGCCCGGGTGGCCGGACTGGTGGAGCGGCTGAAGGCGGCCGAGAAGGAACTCGAACGGGCCCGGCTGGCGAGCGCGCGCGCCGCCGCGACCAACGCGGCGGCCGGCGCGGAGCGTATCGGTAACGTCCGTGTGGTGGCGCAACGCATGTCGGCGGGGATGACGGCCGGCGACCTGCGCTCCCTGGTGGGCGACATCCGCGGCAAGCTGGGCAGCGACCCCGCCGTGGTGGCGCTGATCTCCGAGGGCGAGGGGGGCAGTGTGCCGTACGCGGTCGCCGCCAACCCCGCCGCCCAGGACCTCGGGCTCCGCGCCAACGACCTGATCAAGCAGCTCGCCGCGACGGTCGACGGCCGCGGCGGAGGCAAGCCGGACCTGGCGCAGGGTTCCGGAAAGGACCCCAGCCGCATCGACGCGGCGCTGGAGGCGGTCCGCTCCGAGATAGCGCGGGTCGGCTGAGTGGTCCCCGCACAGCATCGCGTGCCCGACCGGCCCGGCGACCCTGACCAGGATCCCGGCCGGGGGCGGCGGCTCGGCATCGACGTCGGCAGCGTGCGCATCGGCGTCGCCAGCAGCGACCCCGACGGCATCCTGGCCACCCCGGTGGAAACCGTGCGCCGTGACCGCGCCGGCAAGCACGTGCGCCGACTGGCCGAGCTGGCCGCCGAACTCGGCGCGGTCGAGGTGGTCGTCGGGCTGCCACGCACGCTGGCCGACCGCACCGGTCCGTCGGCGATCGACGCGATGGAGCTGGCCGACACGCTGGCCCAGCGGATCGCCCCCACGCCCGTGCGCCTGGCCGACGAGCGCCTGACGACCGTGAGCGCGCAGCGCTCGCTGCGCGCGGCCGGCGTCCGCGCCCGCGAACAGCGGGCCGTGATCGACCAGGCGGCCGCGGTGGCCATCCTGCAGAGCTGGCTCGACCAGCGCCGCGCCGCCCTGACGGCGGGGGAGCCCGCCGATGGTTGACAGCGCACGACGGCAACGCGCCGAGCCCGAGGCGGTCGGCACGTCGCGGAAGCGCAGCCGCGTCGCCCGGAACCGGGCCGAACGGGGCCGACGCCAGCGGCGGTTCGCCGGCAAGATCGTGCTCGCGGTCGTCGCCGTCGTCGTGCTGGTGGCCGTGTTCGTCGGCGCCAAGCTGTGGCACACGGTGTTCGGAGCCGGCGACGACTACGCCGGAAATGGCAAGCAGGACATCGTGATTCAGATCAAGGACGGTGACTCGACCACCAACGTCGGGGAGACGCTGCAGCACGAGCAGGTGGTCAAGACCGTCCGGGCATTCGTCAACGCCGCGCACGGCAACAGCAAGATCTCCTCGATCCAGCCCGGCTTCTACCGAATGCGCACCGAGATCCCGGCGGCCGACGCCGTCGCACGGCTGGCCGACCCGAACAGCCGGGTGGGCCGGCTGGTCATCCCGGAGGGCCGTCAGCTCGACGACACCACCGACATGAAGACCAACGTGGTGACCCCGGGGATCCTGACGCTGATCTCCCGCGCCACGTGCGTGACCCTCGACGGCAACCAGCACTGCGTCGCGGTGGAGGAGCTGCGGGCGGCGGCGACCAACAGCGCGCCCGCCGCGCTCGCGGTGCCGCCGTGGGCCGTCGAACCCTTCACCGAGCTCGGCAAGGACCATCGCCGGATCGAGGGGCTGATCGCGCCGGGAACCTTCAACGTGGACCCGTCCGCCTCTGCCGAGACCATCCTGTCGAGCCTGATCAGCGCCGGGGGCGTCGAGTACATGAAGTCCGGGTTGGTGGACACCGCCCAGTCCATGGGCCTGTCGCCGTACGACATCCTGGTGGTGGCGTCGCTGGTGGAGCAGGAATCCAAGTCGCAGGACTTCGCGAAGGTCGCGCAGGTGATCTACAACCGCCTGCACGCCCACCACACGCTGGAATTCGACTCGACGGTCAACTACCCGCTGGATCGCCGGGAGGTGGCCACCACCGACGCCGACCGCGCCCAGAAGACGCCGTGGAACACCTACGTGTCGCAGGGGCTGCCCGCGACGGCGATCTGTTCGCCGGGCGTCGACGCGCTGCGCGCCGCCGAGCATCCCGAGCCCGGCGACTGGCTGTACTTCGTCACCATCGACGCCCAGGGGACGACGCTGTTCACCAAGGATTATCAGCAGCATCTGGCCAACATCGAGCTGGCTAAGCGCAACGGTGTCCTCGATAGCGCGCGCTGAGGGCGGACCCCGGAAAGCGGCGGTGCTCGGCAAGCCGATCGCCCACTCGAAGTCCCCGCAGCTGCACCTGGCCGCCTACCGGGCGCTGGGCCTGCTGGACTGGACCTACGACCGCATCGAATGTGACGCCGAGCGGCTGCCGGCCGTCGTCGGCGGCTTCGGGCCCGAATGGGTCGGGGTGTCGGTCACCATGCCGGGCAAGTTCGCGGCGCTGCGCTTCGCCGACGAGCGCACCGAGCGGGCCGAGCGGGTGGGGTCGGCCAACACCCTGGTCCGCACGCCCGCCGGCTGGCGGGCCGACAACACCGACATCGACGGCGTCGCGGGGGCGCTTTCGTCGGCCACCGGGCCCGCGCTGGTGTGCGGGTCGGGCGGCACCGCGCCGGCGGCCGTCCTGGGCCTGGCGCAGCTGGGCGTCCCCGCCATCACCGTCGTCGCGCGCAACCCCGACAAGGCCGCCCGGCTGGTGGAGTTGGGCACCGGAATCGGGGTCCGGACGCGGTTCGTGAACATCGACGACGACGGCCTAGGGACCGCGGTGGCCGCCGCCGAGGTGCTGGTCAGCACGATCCCCGCCGACGTCGCGGCGCGGTACGCGGGCACCCTCGCCGCGATCCCGGTCCTGCTGGACGCCGTCTACGACCCGTGGCCCACGCCGCTGGCCGCCGCGGTGGCCGCCGCCGGCGGCCGCGTGATCAGCGGCCTGCAGATGTTGTTGCACCAGGCGTTCACCCAGGTCGAGCTATTCACAGGGCAACCGGCGCCGCGAGAGGCCATGGCCGCCGCTCTGGGCTAACGTCCCGCACGTCGGATGCCCCAGGTCAACAACCGAGCGTGGGGCCTAGGGACGACATCGCCACCGTTTTCGTACCTAGCCCCACACTCGCGGCGCACACAGGAGAACCCATGCGGCTTGGAGCGGTTGTGGCGGTGCTCGCGTGGCTGTTGCTGCTGAGCGGCTGCGACGTCCGCGAGCGCCGGTTGCCGAACGTGCTCACGCTGCCCGGGGCCGGGGTGATCCTGCTGACGGCAGCGGTGGCCGGGCGCGGCTGGGCCGCGCTGGCCGGCGCGACGGCGCTGACCGCGATCTATCTGCTGGTGCACTCGCTCGCCCCGGCCGGGATGGGCGCCGGGGACGTCAAGCTGGCGATCGGCCTCGGGGCGCTGGCGGGCTGTTTCGGGGTCGGGACGTGGTTCCTGGCCGCGCTGGCCGCGCCGCTGCTGACGACGGTGTTCGCGGCGCTGTGCGGCGCGCGGGCGGTGCCCCATGGCCCGTCGATGTGCCTGGCCACCGCCACCGCGATCGGCCTGTTTCTCGGGATTTAAGCCCGCGCCGGACCCCATGGGAGAATGGCCGGGTGTTGCGTTGGATCACCGCCGGGGAGTCGCATGGCCGTGCGTTGGTGGCCATGCTCGAGGGCATGGTCGCCGGCGTGGAGGTCACCTCCACCGATATCGCCGACCAATTGGCCCGCCGCCGGCTCGGGTACGGGCGCGGCGCGCGGATGAAGTTCGAGCGCGACGCGGTGACCGTGCTGTCCGGGGTCCGCCACGGCATCACGCTGGGCGGCCCCATCGCCATCGAGATCGGCAACACCGAGTGGCCCAAATGGGAGACCGTGATGGCCGCCGACCCGGTGGACCCGGCGGAGCTGGCCAACATCGCGCGCAACGAACCGCTCACCCGCCCGCGGCCCGGGCACGCCGACTACGCCGGCATGCTCAAGTACGGCTTCGACGACGCCCGCCCGGTCCTGGAGCGCGCCAGCGCCCGGGAGACCGCCGCCCGCGTCGCGGTGGGCACGGTCGCGCGGTCCTTCCTGCGCCAGGCGCTCGGCGTCGACGTGCTCTCCCACGTCATCGCGATCGGCCCGTCGGCGCCCTACGACGGCCCCCCGCCCCGCCCCGAAGACCTGCCCGCGATCGACGACAGCCCCGTGCGCGCGTATGACGAGGAGGCTGAGAAGTCCATGATCGCCGAGATCGAGGCGGCCAAGAAGGACGGCGACACCCTCGGCGGCGTGGTCGAGGTGGTGGCGACAGGCCTGCCGGTGGGCCTGGGCTCGTTCACCAGCGGCGACAACCGGCTGGACAGCCAGCTCGCCGCCGCGGTGATGGGCATCCAGGCCATCAAGGGCGTGGAGATCGGCGACGGCTTCGAGACGGCGCGCCGCCGCGGCAGCCGCGCGCACGACGAGATGTATCCCGGCCCCGACGGCGTGGTCCGCTCGACGAATCGCGCCGGTGGGCTGGAGGGCGGCATGACCAACGGCCAGCCGCTGCGGGTGCGGGCCGCGATGAAGCCGATCTCCACCGTGCCGCGCGCGCTGGCCACCGTCGACATGGCGACCGGCGACGAGGCCGTCGCCATCCACCAGCGCTCGGACGTGTGCGCGGTGCCCGCCGCGGGGGTGGTGGTCGAGGCCATGGTGGCGCTGGTGCTCGCCCGCGCGGCGCTGGAGAAGTTCGGCGGCGACTCGCTCACCGAAACCCGGCGCAACATCGAGGCGTATCAGCGCGCGGTCGCCGACCGGGAAGCGCCGGCCGCCCGGGGGACCGCTTGATGGCGCCCAAGGCGGTACTCGTCGGGCTGCCGGGTTCGGGCAAGTCCACCATCGGGCGGCGCCTGGCCAAGGCGCTCGGCGTCGAGTTCCTCGACACCGACGCGGCGATCGAGCAGCGGACCGGGCGCAGCATCGCCGACATCTTCGCCACGGACGGCGAGCAGGAGTTCCGCCGCATCGAGGAGGACGCGGTGCGTGCCGCGTTGGCCGACCATGACGGCGTGGTGTCGCTCGGCGGCGGCGCGGTCACCAGCCCCGGGGTCTGCGAGGCGCTCGCCGGCCACACGGTCATCTACCTGGAGATCAGCGCCGGCGAAGGCGTGCGGCGCACCGGCGGCGGCGCAGTGCGCCCTCTGCTCGCCGGCCCCGACCGCGCCGAGAAGTTCAAAGCGCTGATGGCCAAACGGGCCCCGCTGTACCGCCGTGTCTCGACGATCCGCGTCGACACCAACCGCCGCAACCCCGGGGCGGTGGTGCGCTACATCGTGTCCCGGCTGCAGACGCCGGAGAACGCTCACGCGGAGGCCACCACATGACCGCGCCCGTCACCGTCGAGGTGGCCGTCGAACCGCCCTACCCGGTGGTCATCGGCACCGACCTGGGCGACCGGCTGGTCGAACTGCTCTGCGACCGGCACCGGGTGGCGGTCGTACACCAACCGGTGCTGGCGCACACCGCGGAAGCGATCCGAAGCCGCTTGGCGGACAAGGGCGTTGACGCCCATCGCATCGAAATCCCGGACGCCGAGGCCGGCAAGGACCTACCGGTCGTCGGATTCCTCTGGGAAGTGTTCGGCCGCATCGGCATTGACCGCAAAGACGCGGTGGTGAGCCTGGGCGGCGGCGCCGCCACCGACGTCGCCGGGTTCGCGGCGGCCACCTGGCTGCGCGGCGTCGACGTGGTCCACATTCCCACCACGCTGCTGGGCATGGTCGACGCGGCCGTCGGCGGCAAGACCGGCATCAACACCGACGCGGGCAAGAACCTGGTGGGCGCGTTTCACCAGCCGCTGGCGGTGCTGGTCGACCTGGCGACCCTGGAAACGTTGCCGCACAACGAACTCGTCGCCGGGATGGCCGAGGTCGTCAAGGCCGGGTTCATCGCCGACCCGGTGATCCTCGACCTCATCGAGGCCGACCCGCAAGCCGCCGTGGACCCGACCGGTGACGTGCTGCCGGAACTGGTCCGACGCTCGATCGCCGTCAAGGCGAACGTGGTCGCCGCCGACGAGAAAGAGTCGGAGCTGCGCGAAATCCTCAACTACGGCCACACCTTGGCGCATGCGATCGAACGCAGGGAACGCTACGAGTGGCGCCACGGCGCCGCGGTGTCCGTGGGCCTGGTCTTCGCCGCGGAGCTGGCCCGCCTCGCCGGGCGCCTCGACGACGCCACCGCGCAACGCCACCGCACCGTCCTTTCGGCGCTGGGCCTGCCGGTCGCCTACGACGCCGACGCGCTGCCGCAGCTGCTGGAATACATGGCCCAGGACAAGAAGTCGCGGGCCGGTGTGCTCAGGTTCGTGGTCCTCGACGGGCTGGCGAAGCCGGGGCGGCTGGCCGGGCCCGACCCGTCGCTGCTGGCGGCCGCGTACGCGGGGCTGTCGGAGGAAGAAGGGGCCCGATGACCACCACCGTCAACGTCATCAACGGCCCGAACCTGGGCCGGCTGGGCCGCCGCGAGCCCGACGTCTACGGCGACACCACGCACGACGAACTGACCGCGCTCATCGAGCGGGAGGCCACCGCTCTCGGGTTGAAAGCCGTTGTGCGCCAAAGTGATAGCGAAGGGCAGCTGCTGGACTGGATCCATGCGGCCGCCGATGCCGGCGAACCGGTGATCCTCAACGCCGGCGGCCTCACCCACACATCGGTGGCCCTGCGCGACGCGTGCGCGGAGCTGCGAGCGCCCCTGATCGAGGTGCACATCTCCAATGTGCATGCCCGCGAGGAGTTTCGGCGCCACTCGTACCTCAGCCCCGTCGCGACCGGGGTGATCGTCGGGCTGGGAATTCAGGGCTACCTGCTCGCCCTGCGCTACCTGGCGGACGCCGCCAAGGCCTAGTCCTTCTTGGGTTCCTTGCCCGGCTTCGTGGCGTCGTCACCGCCGTCGGTGCGGATCACCTCGGTCTTCGGCTCGTGGTCGGCCGCGGTGTGGATCGTCTCGGTCGGCTCGTCACGCTCGGCCGTGGCGACCGAAGCGGTCCGCTCCTCGTGCTGGGCGCCCGCGGTGGGAATCTCACCGGTCGGCGCGTCGTCACCGCGCACCGCGGAGAACACGTCGGTGTCGGCGCGCTCCTCGTCCGCTCCCTTCTGCCGGGGCGGGGGATTGCGGTCCACCCGCCAACGGCCGATGGTCACGCCGATGATCCCCGGCAGGAACACGCAAAGGGCGGTGAACGCCGCGAACGTCGTCACCTCGTTGATCAGCCCACCCGTGTAGAGGCCGTTGTACACCAGCGAGATGAGCCAGGACACGGCCCCGCTGAGGATGCCGGCCACCAGGCCGGCCAGCAGCCACGTCATCGCCAGGTCGCGCCGCCGGTCCGGGTCGGGGTTCGCGATGGCGTCGGCCCGGCCGTCGACCACCCCCCATACGGCCACGCCGATGACGAACAGCAGGAGCAGCACCACGCTGAACAGCCCGGCCTGCGTCTGCCACGCGTTGATCAACGCGCCTTGAACCAAGCGAACGACAACCATCGCCGCGGCGTAGACCAATCCGCGCAGCATCCAGGACCTCATGGGCAATCAGCGTAGCGAGTACCGTCAAGGGTCGTGACACATTCTCAGCGTCGGGACAACCTGAAAGCGCAACTCGGTGCCAGTGGACTGGACGCGATGCTGGTCAGCGACCTGAACAACGTGCGCTACCTGTCGGGGTTCACCGGATCGAACGGCGCGTTGCTGGTCTTCGCCGACGATCGCGGCCCCGTGCTGGCCACCGACGGCCGGTACCGCACCCAGGCCGCCGAACAGGCGCCGGGGCTCGAGATCGCCATCGAACGTGCCCTCGGGCGCTATCTGGTCGGCCGCGCCGCCGCGGACGGGGTTTCGAAGCTGGGCTTCGAGAGCAATGTGGTGACCGTCGACGCCTTCGACGCCCTGACCAGCGAACTCGGCGAGCGCAGCGCGGCCACCGAGCTGATGCGCGCCGCCGGGACCGTCGAGGCGCTGCGGGAGATCAAGGACGACGGCGAGGTGGCGCTGCTGCGGCTGGCCTGTGAGGCGGCCGACGCCGCGCTCGCCGATCTGATCGAGCGCGGCGGCCTGCGGCCGGGCCGAACCGAACGCGAGGTGAGCCGGGACCTGGAGGCGCTGATGCTCGACCACGGCGCCGACGCGATCTCGTTCGAGACCATCGTGGCCGCCGGGCCGAATTCGGCGATCCCGCATCACCGCCCCACCGATGCGGTGCTGGCCACCGGTGACTTCGTCAAGATCGATTTCGGCGCGCTGGTGGCCGGCTATCACTCCGATATGACCCGCACGTTCGTGCTCGGCAAGGCCGCCGACTGGCAGCTGGAGATCTACCAGCTGGTCGCCGATGCCCAGCGGGCCGGCCGCGAGGCGCTGCGGCCGGGCGCGAGCCTGCGCGACATCGACGGCGCGGCGCGTCAGCTGATCGTCGACGCGGGCTACGGCGAGCAGTTCGGCCACGGCCTGGGTCACGGCGTGGGGCTGCAGATTCACGAGGCACCGGGAATCGGCGCCACGTCCACCGGCACCCTGTTGGCGGGTTCGGTGGTGACCGTCGAGCCCGGCGTCTACCTGCCGGGCCGCGGCGGCGTGCGCATCGAGGACACCCTGGTCGTGCCCCACGAGGAGGCGGCGGCCCGCGGGCACGCGCCGGAACTGCTGACCCGGTTCCCCAAGGAGTTGGCGGTCCTCAGCTAGGTCACGTGCGCCCTGTGGCCGGCGGGCGCCCCGGGGTAAAGTCGGGTGGCGTGAACGGGGTGGAGCCAATCGAACGTGGCCTGGCGCGCCTGCGGGACTTCCGGTGGGACCTGAACGCCCAGCCGCTGCGGGAGCTGCGGCTCGAGGTCGACATCGTGTATTTCACCGTCCCGGTGCCGTTTTCCGGCGGGAGGAAGCTCAGCGTTCCCTTCTTGACGATGATCAAGCGGGTACCCCCTTCGCCCACCGGGCCGGCCGAGACCGGCCCGTAACGCGAGAGCGGAAGGCAAGCTTCCCGCCGGTCATGGGCCACCCGACGCGGGGGCACCGGCCGACTCCCGCTCTAGACTGACGAACAAGTTGCAGACAGTCGGCGAACGACTGTCCATCCCCTAGGAGATACACCGAACCGTGGCAAGCACCGCCGATTTCAAGAACGGACTGGTGCTGGTGATCGATGGCCAGCTCTGGCAGATCGTCGAGTTCCAGCACGTCAAACCCGGCAAGGGACCCGCCTTCGTGCGCACCAAGCTCAAGAACGTGCTTTCCGGCAAGGTCGTCGACAAGACGTACAACGCCGGCGTGAAGGTGGAGACCGCCACGGTCGACCGGCGCGACACCACCTACCTGTACCGCGACGGCTCGGACTTCGTGTTCATGGACAGCCAGGATTACGAGCAGCACCCCCTGCCGGAATCGCTGGTCGGCGACGCCGCCCGGTTCCTGCTCGAGGGCCTGCCGGTCCAGGTGGCGTTCCACAACGGGGCGCCGCTGTACATCGAGCTGCCGGTGGCGGTCGAGATGGAGGTCACCCACACCGAGCCGGGCCTGCAGGGCGACCGGTCGAGCGCCGGCACCAAGCCCGCCACCGTGGAGACCGGGGCGGAGATTCAGGTGCCGCTGTTCATCAACACCGGGGACAAGCTCAAGGTGGACACGCGCGACGGCAGCTACTTGGGGCGCGTCAACGCGTGAGCAGGCCCGTCAGGGGACGCCATCAGGCCCGCAAGCGCGCCGTTGACCTGCTGTTCGAAGCCGAGGCCCGCGGGCTGGGCCCGGCCGAGCTCGTCGACGTGCGAACCGCGCTGGCCGAGACAAACCCCGACGTGGCGCAGCCGCAGCCCTACACGGTCGCGGCGGCCCGCGGGGTCGGCGAGCACGCCGCCCACATCGACGACCTGATCAGCTCGCACCTGCAGGGCTGGACGCTGGACCGGCTGCCCGCCGTGGACCGCGCCATCCTGCGGGTGGCGGTATGGGAGCTGCTCTACGCCGACGACGTCCCGGAGCCGGTCGCCGTGGACGAGGCCGTGCAGCTGGCCAAGGAACTGTCCACCGACGATTCGCCGGCCTTCGTCAACGGCGTGCTGGGCCAGGTCATGCTGGTGACGCCGCAGATCCGGGCGGCCGCCGCGGCGGTCCGGTCCAGCGCGGCGCACGCGCCGGAGAACGAGGAACCGCAGGGGTGACCCGGCTGGAGCTGCGCGCCGTCATCGCGGGCTTGCTGGCCGCGACCGTGGTGCTGGGCGCCGTCGTCTGCGCGGCCTTCGGGTGGACCATCGTCGCCTCGGCCCTGTCGATCTACGGGCTCGCGGTGGGCGCCTGGCTGTACCACTGCGTCGAACGGCTGATCGTGGCCCGCCGCATCAGCACGGTTCGCAGCGCGGCAAAGCCGCTGCAACCCCTGCTGCCGGTGATGGCGGCGATCATGGGCCTGACGCAGGCCGTGGTGCGATCGCTGTCCGACGTCACCGAGCTGCCGGCACGTCGCTGGGATCTCCCGGTGCTGCGCTGGGTGGACGGCACGCGCGCCAACCGGCGCGTGGTGGACGCCGACGACGGTGACGACGGGATCACCGAATCGACCTGAGGCGAAACGATCACGTGGGCGGCGCGGCGGGGTGAGAATACAAGTCGCTCAGAAGAACAGGTGAGATCATGACTCGATACACCACCCAGCCGCGACGACTCCGCGTCTCCGCGCTCGCGGCGGTGGCCAACCCGTCCTACGCCCGCATCGACACCTGGAACCTGCTCGACGACGCGTGCCGCCACCTCGCCGAGGTCGACCTGGCCGGGCACGACAAGACGCACGACGTGGCCCGGGTGAAACGGTTGATGGACCGCATCGCCGCCTACGAGCGGTATTGGCTGTACCCGGGCGCGGCGAACCTGGCGACCTTCCGCGCGCACCTGGAGAGCCTGTCCACGGTGCGGCTCACCGAAGAGGTCTCGATGGCCGTGCGGCTGCTGAGCGAATACGGCGACCGCGCAGGGCTTTTCGACACCTCCGCGCCGCTGGCCGACCAGGAGCTGGTGGCCCAGGCCAAGAAACAGCATTTTTACACCGTGCTGCTCGCCGACGACGCCCCCGCGACGGCCCCCGACTGCCTGGCCGAATGCCTGCGGGCGCTGCGCAACCCCTCCGACGACGTGCAGTTCGAAATCCTGGTGGCGCCCAGCGTCGAGGACGCCATCGCCGCCGTCGCCCTGAACGGCGAGATCCAGGCCGCGATCATCCGCGACGACCTGCCGCTGCGCTCCCGAGACCGGCTGCCGCTGATGAACACCCTGCTCGGGGCCAACGAGGACGTGGACATCCCCGACCGCGCCAACGACTGGGTGGAGTGCGGCGAATGGATCCGCGAGCTGCGGCCCCACATCGATCTGTACCTGCTCACCGACGAGTCGATCGCGGCCGGCGACGACACCGAGCCCGACGTATACGACCGGACGTTCTACCGGCTCAACGACGTGACCGACCTCTACAGCACCGTGCTCGCGGGGCTGCGGAACCGTTTCTCCACACCGTTTTTCGACGCGCTGCGCGCGTACGCGGCGGCGCCGGTGGGGCAGTTCCACGCGCTGCCGGTCGCGCGCGGTGCCAGCATCTTCAACTCGAAGTCCTTGCAGGACATGGGCGAATTCTACGGCCGCAACATCTTCATGGCCGAGACCTCGACCACCTCCGGCGGCCTCGACTCGCTGCTCGACCCGCACGGCAACATCAAGAAGGCGATGGACAAGGCCGCGCACACGTGGAATTCCAACCACACGTATTTCGTCACCAACGGCACCTCGACGGCCAACAAGATCGTCGTGCAGTCGCTGACCCGGCCGGGCGACATCGTGCTGATCGACCGCAACTGCCACAAGTCGCACCACTACGGGCTGGTGCTGGCCGGGGCGTACCCGCTGTACCTGGACGCATACCCGTTGCCGCAGTTCGCCATCTACGGGGCGGTGTCGCTGCGCACCATCAAGCAGACGCTGCTCGACCTCGAGGCGGCCGGCCAACTGCACCGCGTGCGCATGCTGCTGCTGACCAACTGCACCTTCGACGGGGTGGTCTACAACCCGTTGCAGGTCATGCAGGAGGTGCTGGCGATCAAGCCCGACATCTGCTTCCTGTGGGACGAGGCGTGGTACGCCTTCGCCACCGCGGTGCCGTGGGCACGGCAGCGCACCGCCATGGTGTCGGCCGAGCGCCTCGAGCAGATGCTGGCCTCCCCGGAATACGCCGCCGAATACCGGAAATGGGCGGCCGAAATGGAACGGGTGCAAAACGGGGGGGACCGGTCCGACTGGGTGGATCGCCCGCTGCTGCCCGACCCCGCCAAGGCGCGGGTGCGGGTCTACGCGACGCACTCGACGCACAAGTCGCTCTCGGCGCTGCGGCAGGCGTCGATGATCCACGTCCGCGACCAGGACTTCAATGCCCTGAACCGGGATGCCTTCGGTGAGGCGTTCCTGACCCACACCTCGACGTCGCCGAACCAGCAGTTGCTGGCGTCGCTGGACCTGGCGCGCCGCCAGGTCGACATCGAGGGTTTCCAGCTGGTCCGGCAGACCTACGACATGGCGCTGGTATTCCGGCATCGGGTGCGCCGAGACCGGTTGATCAGCAAGTGGTTCCGCATCCTCGACGAGTCCGACCTGGTGCCCGAGGAATTCCGGGCGTCGTCGGTGAGCTCGTACCGCGAGGTCAGGCAGGGCGCGCTGGCCGAATGGAACGAGGCGTGGCGCTCCGATCAGTTCGTGCTGGATGCGACGCGGGTGACCCTGTTCGTCGGCAAGACCGGGATGAACGGGTATGACTTCCGCGAGAAGATCCTGATGGAGCGATTCGGCATCCAGATCAACAAGACGTCGATCAACAGCGTGCTGTTGATCTTCACCATCGGCGTCACGTGGTCCAGCGTGCACTACCTCCTGGACGTATTACGCAGGGTCGCAACCGATTTCGACCGCGCCGAGAACGCGGCCAGCGTCGCCGACCGGGCGTTGCAGGAGCGTCACGTCGAGGAGATCACCCAGGACCTGCCGCACCTGCCCGACTTCAGCGAGTTCGACGTCGCCTTCCGGCCCGTCGACGCGTGCGTCTTCGGTGACATGCGGTCGGCCTTCTACGCCGGCTACGAGGAGTCCGATCGCGAGCACGTCCTGATCGGCATGGCGGGGCGGCGGCTGGCCGAGGGCAAGACGCTGGTGTCCACCACGTTCGTCGTGCCCTACCCGCCGGGATTCCCGGTGCTGGTGCCCGGGCAGGTGGTCTCCAAGGAGATCATCTACTTCCTGGCCCAGCTCGACGTCAAGGAGATCCACGGGTACAACCCAGACCTCGGGCTGTCGGTCTTCACCGAGTCCGCGCTGGCGCGGATGGAGGCGCAGCGCAACGCGGCGCTGGCCGCGGTCGGTACCGCCTATCCGTCTTTCGAGTTGCCGTCGGACGCCACCGGCATGAACGGGGCCCGCAACGGTGATCGCGCCGCCGTGAGCGAAGACGCCTGAGTTAGCCGGCCTGCCGACCCGGATCCGACGTGGGCTGCGCGGGCCAGCCGAGCTCCCCTCGCAGGAGCCCGCGCGCGATCGCGTCGTGCCGGGCCGGGCTGCCGGCCGGAGCGCTCGTGGGGCAGGTGCAATTGAGGGTGTTGAACGGGCTGGGATCGGCGTTGGCCGGCGCGGCCGCCAGTAGGGCGGAGCCGAGGACCGTGGCGGCGAAAATCAGCAGTTGGGTGAGCGCGCCGTTCTGACGACGCGCGGGGCGTGCGGTATCAGACATGACAACTTAAGCGTAGGTCGCGGAGCTGGGAAGCCGCTGAGAGCGGTCAGGCGTCTTCCCGGGCCGCACTGGGGTGGCGTCCCGGCCGCTGCGGCAGCACGACGAGCAGGGCCACGATGACCGCGGCGAGCACCGCCGAGGCCAGCGGGCGGCTCAGGGCCAGGCCGCCGTCGGCCACCGGCTTGTCGATGAAGTCGCCGACCGTCGCGCCCAGCGGCCGGGTCAGGATGAACGCGACCCAGAACAACGCGACGCGCGAGATGCCGGTCCAGTAGTAGAGGGCGATCACCACGGCCAGGCCGGCCGCGAACACCAATGCGCCACGCTCGTAACCGAATCCGCGGGTGTCGGCCAGCCAATCGCCGAGCGCGGTGCCCAGGGTCTGCGAGAAGGTGATAGTCGCCCAATAGAAGGCCTCGACCTTCGGCGTCGACACGGTGGTGACCGATACGGTCCCCTCCGTCCAGCGCCAGAGGCCCAGGGTGGCCATCAGGCAACCCAACAGCAGCAGCGACCCTCCGGTGTACCCGATGCCCAGCGACCGGTCGGCGAAGTCGGCCAACGTCGTGCCGAACGTCGTCGACGCCACGATCGTCGCCCAGTACAGCGACGCATGGAAGCGCTTGGCCAGGATCTGTGCGGCAACCAGCACCACCAGCGCGACACCGAAGAGCGCGACCCCGGCGGCATAGCCCCAGTTCAGCGTCATCGTGACGGTATCGCCGCCGGTCTCACCCAAGGTGGTGGCCAAGATCTTGATGATCCAGAACCCCAGGGTTACCGCCGGAACCTTGGTCAACGCCTGCCGCGAAACGTCACTCATCCACAGTCCAGTTCGTGTCGGTGGTCATGCGCTTCGAGGGTAGCCGCGCTGAGAAAACGCCGTATTGACGCATAAGAAAAGGCTATGTTCACGCTGTGAATCGCCCTGGTGACGAGGTGGTTGCACCGCGTGGCCAAATGATCACGCACACAACGCAATTCGCAAATTCTGTCCCCTTGGACCGGACGTGAATGCTGAGCTCTTGTTATCAAATACCTTAGGGTTCAATAAGTTACGGTGTCGCCGCGGCGCCGAGGTGCCCGGCGAACGATGAAGCCCGTGCCACCATGGATTGCATGCTTACCGAGGCCGGCGGCGCACACCAACTCGGCGCGGGCGCGCGCTGGTCGGTCATGGCCGTCTCCCTGGGGGTTACGGCGACCTCGTTCCTGTTCATCAACGGCGTTGCGTTCCTGATCCCTTCGCTGCAGGGGCGCAGGGGCATTTCGTTGACCGAAGCGGGCCTGTTGTCATCGATGCCGAGTTGGGGCATGGTCGTCACGCTCGTGCTCTGGGGCTGGGTGCTGGACCGCGTCGGTGAGCGGGTCGTGCTGACCGCCGGTTCTGCGCTCACGGCGGTGGCGGCGTACGCGGCGGCGTCGGCCCACTCGATGGTGGCCGTCGGGGTCTTCCTGTTTCTCGGGGGGATGGCCGCCGCCAGCTGCAACACCGCCGGCGGCCGGCTGGTGTCCGCCTGGTTCCCGGCGCATCAACGGGGCCTGGCGATGGGCATCCGCCAGACCGCGCAACCGTTGGGGATCGCCCTGGGTGCGCTCGTGATACCGGAGCTGGCCGAGCGCGGTCCCCGTTCCGGGCTGATGTTCCTCGCGCTGATGTGCACGGTGGCCGCGATGGCCAGCGCGCTCGGGATCGTCGATCCGCCGCGAAAATCCCGCAAGATAGCCACCGAGGCCGAGCTGGCCAGCCCGTATCGCGGATCGTCCGTGCTCTGGCGAATTCACGCGGTGGGCGCCCTGCTGATGGTGCCGCAGACGGTGACCGTGACCTTCATGCTCGTGTGGCTGATACACCACCACGGGTGGTCGGTCGCCGCCGCCGGCGGCCTGGTCACCGTGTGTCAATTGCTGGGCGCGGCGGGCCGAATCGCCGTCGGGCGCTGGTCGGACCGCGTCGGCTCGCGGATGCGGCCGGTCCGCACCATCGCGGTCGGCGCCGCGCTGACCCTGTTGCTGCTCGCCCTCACCGACGGCACCGGTTCGGGTTACGACGTGTTGCTCATGGTCGTCATCTCGGTGCTCGCGGTGCTCGACAACGGGCTCGAGGCCACCGCCATCACCGAGTTCGCCGGACCGTTCTGGAGCGGGCGCGCGTTGGGTCTGCAGAACACCACCCAACGGCTGACGGCCGCCGCCGGGCCCCCGCTTTTCGGTGCGCTGATCATGGCCGCCGGATACCCGCCGGCCTGGGCGCTGTGCGCGTTGTTTCCGTTGGCGGCCGTGCCATTGGTGCCCGCGCGGTCGCGCCCTGCCGGATCGCAAGGTGTACCGCCTGGGCCCGGCCGCGATCCCGAGATGGTCAGCGCTTCGCGATAGCCCGTGCCCCAAACGGTTCCGCTCACCGCGATCGGAACCACGACGGCGGCGCCGGGGTGGCGCAATGGTGCGCCGGCTCCCGGTTTTGGCTGGTCGCCGATGAAAGCGCCCCGGCGCAATGCCCCGAGGCGCCGGCGGGGGCCCTCGTCGCTTGGCCGAAATGCGCCCCTGAGCCGCGTTAGCGTGGCCGCGTGGCGCAACCGATCAGCAGCGAGCCCAGGGCCGACCGCGCCCGCCGGGTCGCCGACGTGTTGCGCCAACAGATCCACGCCGACGCCTATCCCGCCGGGTTGCCGGCCGAACACGACCTGGCGGCCGAATTCCTGGTGTCGCGCAACACCGTTCGTGAGGCGCTTGCGCTGCTGAAGCACGAGGGGTTGATCGAGCGCGGGCCCAAGGTCGGCACGCACGTCGCCCAGCGCAAGTACTCGCACGGGCTGGACGCGTTGCTGGGGCTGAAGGAGACTTTCAAGAACCTGGGTGAGGTGCGCAACGAGGTGCGCGCCGCAATGCCCGTCGCCGCGCCGCCGTCGGTGGCCCGCCGGTTGGGGCTGGCGCCCGGCGAACAGGCGGTCTTCATCGAACGCCTGCGCTACCTCGGCGACCTGCCGCTCAGCCTCGATCTGACCTACCTGGCCCCGGGTATCGGGGAGCAGGTGCTGCGCCATCCGCTGGAGACCAACGATGTGTTCGCGCTCATCGAAGAGGTCAGCGGGCAGCGGCTGGGCTCGGCGTCGCTCGCGCTGGAGGCCATCCCCGCCGACGCGCATTCGGCGGCCACCCTGCAGGTGCCCGACGGGGCCGCACTGCTCATGCTGGAGCGGCTCACCAGTCTCGCCGACGGCACACCCGTTGACTTGGAGTACATCCGGATGCGTGGCGATCGAATCACCATGCGCGGCAGCCTGACAAGGAGCGATACATGACGCTGGTCAACAACACCCGGGCCGACGTGCCGGTGACGATCGACGAGTCGTTGTGCATCGACGGCTGCACCCTGTGCGTCGAGGTCTGTCCGCTGGACGCGCTGGCGATCAACCCCGACACCGGCAAGGCATTCATGCACGTCGACGAGTGCTGGTACTGCGGCCCCTGCGCGGCTCGGTGTCCGACCGGCGCCGTCACCGTGAACATGCCCTATCTCCTCCGCTGAAACCCGATGCCATCATGAAAAAGCATGCCCTCCGGCTGCTTTCGGTGGCGAGCGCGCTGGCCGTGTTCGCCAACGGGTGCTCGCTGGAATCGTTCTCGCAATCCTCCGGCGTGGTCAACGTCGTGGTGGGATACCAGTCGAAGACCATCAACACGGTGACCGCCGGCACGCTGCTGCGTGCGCAGGGCTACCTCGAGCGGCGGCTCGCCGACATCACCACCCGCACCGGCACCAGATACGCCGTGCGCTGGCAGGATTACGACACCGGCGCCCCGATCACCGCCCAGATGCTTGCCGAGAAGATCGACATCGGATCGATGGGCGACTACCCGATGCTGATCAACGGGTCCAAGACCCAGGCCAACCCGCTGGCCCGCACGGAAATGGTGTCGGTCACCGGCTACAACCCCAAGGGCGCGCTGAACATGGTTGTGGTGGCGCCCGATTCGCCGGCGACCGCGCTCGCCGACCTGGCCGGCGCCAAGGTGTCGGCCAGTGTGGGCTCCGCGGGCCACGGCACGTTAGTGCGTGCGCTGGGCAGGGCCGGCATCACCGGCGTCGAGGTACTCAACCAGCAGCCCCAGGTTGGCGCGTCCGCGCTGGAATCGGGTCAGGTGAACGGGCTTTCGCAGTTCGTCGCGTGGCCCGGGCTGCTGGTGTACCAGGGCAAGGCCAAGCTGCTGTACGACGGGGCCGAGCTGAACCTGCCGACGCTGCACGGCGTGGTGGTGCGACGCGCATATGCGTCCTCGCACCCGGAGGTGCTGGCGGCGTTCCTGCAGGCGCAACTGGACGCCACCGACTTCCTCAACGATAAGCCGCTCGAGGCGGCGCGCATCGTCGCCCAGGCCAGCGGTCTGCCGCAGGAGGTGGTGTACCTCTACAACGGCCCCGGCGGGACGTCGTTCGACACCACGCTCAAGCCGTCGCTGATCGGCGCGCTGAAAAGCGATGTGCCCTACCTGAAATCGATCGGTGACTTCGCCGACCTCGACGTGGGGAAGTTCGCGGTGGACGATCCGCTGCGCGCGGTGTTCGCCGCCCGCGGGCTGGACTACGCCGCCACCCGGGCGCGGGCCACCAACCCGTCCCTGCTCTCCGGCGACCCCGCGCTGACCAGCGAGCTGTGGTTGGACGGCGCCGACACGACGCAGACGGTCGCGAACCCCACCGGCTTGCTGCGGGCGGTCGCCGAGGCCACCGCCCGCGGCGGGAAAATCCGCGCGGCCTACGTTCCCGACGCCGAGCTCGGCACCCGGTGGTTCGCCGACAAGGCGGTGTGGGTGAAAGACGGCCGAAACTATCTGCCGTTCGGCACGCAGGCCGGGGCGCACCGGTACCTGGGGGCCCACCCGGGCGGCGTCGTGATGAATTACCAGCAGGCACTGGGAGGTTCGGTATGACCGTCGAAGCAGTGGCCGACCGGGCGCCCGGCGTGATCCCGACGCCCGCGCTCGCGCATACGCGGCGGCGCACCTCCGCCTGGGGGTCGCGGCTGCTGCGGCTGGCGTCGGTGCTGGCCGCAATCGGGTTGTGGCAGTTGCTCACCGCGGGCAAGGTGCGGCTGCTGCTGCGGTTCGACACGTTGCCCACCGTCACGCAGATCGTGCACGCGCTGCAGCGGCGGCTCGGTGCCGGCGAGTACTGGCTCGACCTGGCGCAGTCGTTGATCCGCATCCTCACCGGCTTCGGGTTGGCGGCCGTGATCGGCGTGGCGACCGGTGTCCTGCTGGGCCGTTCGCGCCTGTTCGCCGACCTGTTCGGTCCCCTGGCCGAGTTGGCGCGCCCCGTCCCCGCGATCGCGATCGTGCCCGTGGCGATCCTGCTGTTCCCGACCGACGAGGCGGGCATCGTGTTCATCACGTTCCTCGCCGCCTACTTCCCGATCATGGTCAGCACCCGGCACGCCGTGCGGGCGCTGCCGACCCTGTGGGAGGACTCGGTGCGCACGCTGGGCGGTGGCCGGTGGGCGGTGCTGACCCAGGTGGTGCTGCCGGGCATCTTGCCGGGCGTGTTCGGCGGCCTGTCGGTCGGCATGGGCGTGGCCTGGATCTGCGTCATCTCCGCCGAGATGATCTCGGGCCGCCTCGGCGTCGGCTACCGCACCTGGCAGGACTACACCGTGCTGGCCTACCCGCAGGTGTTCGTCGGCATCATCACCATCGGCGTCCTCGGGTTCGCCACGTCGGCGGCCGTCGAGTTGGTCGGCCGGCGGGTGACGCGCTGGTTGCCCCGAGCACAGGAAGGCTTGCGATGACCACTGCGGCACAAACCGGAACCAGTCTTGAGCTCGAAGCGGTTCGGTTGTCCTACACCGGGACTCCGGTCATCGACGGGCTGAGCCTGACGGTGCGCCCCGGGGAGATCCTGGTGCTGACCGGGCCGTCGGGCTGCGGCAAGTCGACGCTGCTGCGCGCCCTGGCGGGGCTGCTGCGGCCCGACGCGGGCCGGGTGCTGGCCGACGGCGCGGAGGTCACCACCACCTCGGGTGACCGCGGCATGGTGTTCCAGGACAACGCGCTGCTGCCGTGGCGAACCGTGCGGTCCAACATCGAGCTGGCGCTGCGGCTGCGCGGCGAGCCCCGGGCCACCCGTCGCGCGCAGGCCGAGCGCTGGATCGACGAACTCGGGCTCGCCGGTTTCGGCCACTTCCTGCCCAAAAGCCTCTCCGGCGGGATGCGCCAACGGGTCCAGCTCGCCCGCGGCCTGGCGGGTGCGCCCCGCGCGGTGATGATGGATGAGCCGTTCGGCGCGCTGGATACTCAAACCCGGGCGGCCATGCAGCGGCTGTTGATCGACACCTGGCGCACCCATCCCACGACGATCGTCTTCGTCACCCACGACGTCGACGAGGCGCTCGCGCTGGGGGACCGGATCGTCGTGCTGGGCCGGGCCGGGGAGCCGCCCCGCGCATCCATCGACGTGCCTGATCCGCGCGGAGAGCTGCCGAGGGACGGGTTGCGCGCCGAAATCATTGCCGCCCTGGGCAACTTGGTGGCGGCATGATGGAGATCCCGGACCCGGCGACCCCCCTCCGCCTCGACTGCGACGTGCTGGTCATCGGCGGTGGGACCGCCGGCACCATGGCGGCGCTGTCGGCCGCCGAGCACGGCGCCCAGGTGCTGCTGTTGGAGAAGGCCCACGTCCGGCACTCCGGCGCGCTGGCGATGGGCATGGATGGCGTGAACAACGCCGTCATCCCGGGCAAGGCCGAACCCGAGGATTACGTCGCCGAGATCACCCGCGCCAACGACGGAATCGTCAACCAGCGCACCATCTATCAGACCGCCAGCCGAGGATTCGCGATGGTGCAGCGGCTGGAACGCTACGGGGTGAAGTTCGAGAAGGACGAACACGGCGAGTACGCGGTGCGCCGGGTGCACCGCTCCGGCTCCTACGTGCTGCCCATGCCGGAGGGCAAGGACGTCAAGAAGGCGCTGTACCGGGTGCTGCGGCAACGGTCGATGCGCGAGAAGATCCGCATCGAGAACCGGCTGATGCCGGTGCGGGTGCTGACGTCCGATGGCCGCGCCGTCGGCGCGGCGGCGCTGCACACCCGCACCGGTGAATTCGTCGCGGTCGGGGCGAAGGCGGTGATCCTGGCCACCGGAGCGTGCGGGCGGCTGGGGCTGCCCGCGTCGGGCTATCTGTACGGCACGTACGAGAACCCGACGAATGCCGGCGACGGGTACGCGATGGCCTTCCACGCGGGTGCGGAGCTGTCGGGAATCGAGTGTTTCCAAGTCAACCCGTTGATCAAGGATTACAACGGGCCGGCCTGTGCGTACGTCGCGAACCCGTTCGGCGGCTACCAGGTCAACGCACACGGTGAGCGGTTCGTGGACTCCGACTACTGGTCGGGTCAGATGATGTCGGAGGTGAAGAGCGAGATCGATTCCGCCCGCGGGCCCATCTACCTCAAGGTCTCCCACCTGCCCGACGAGACGCTGACCGCGCTGGAGAACATCCTGCACACCACCGAACGGCCGACGCGGGGCACCTTCCACGCCAACCGCGGCCACGACTACCGCACCCACGACATCGAGATGCACATCTCCGAAATCGGTTTGTGCAGTGGGCATTCGGCTTCCGGGGTCTGGGTCGACGAACACGCCCGCACCACGGTGCCCGGGCTGTACGCCGCCGGCGACCTGGCCTGCGTCCCGCACAACTACATGATCGGGGCGTTCGTCTTCGGCGATCTCGCCGGCACCGACGCGGCCGCGGCCTGCGCGGAAAGCACTGCGCCGCAGGAGCTTCCGGGCGAGCAACTGCGCGACGCGCACGAGCTGATCTACCGCCCGCTGCGGCATCCGGACGGCCCGCCGCAGCCGCAGGTCGAATACAAGTTGCGCCGGTTCGTCAACGACTACGTGGCACCGCCCAAGACGGCGGCCAAGCTGTCGATCGCCGTGCGCACCTTCGACCGCATGCGGGCCGAGATCGCCGAGATGGGGGCTCGCAATCCGCACGAGCTGATGCGAGCCGTCGAGGTGTCGTTCATCCGGGACTGCGCCGAGATGGCCGCCCGATCGTCGCTCACCCGCACCGAATCGCGCTGGGGCCTCTACCACGACCGCGCCGACCTGCCCGGCCGCGACGACAGCGAGTGGGGCTACCACCTCAACCTGCGCAAGGGCGCCGACGGCGAGATGGTGTTCCTGAAGCGGCCGGTCGCCCCGTACTTCGTGCCGGTGCCGGAACTGGACGGCCTGCCGCCCGCAGACCAGACCGTGCGGGCGGTCGAGGAGCCGCCGCTCGTCGGCGGCCAGGCCCCGGCCACCACTGCGTCCCGGATCGCTTCGGCCGCAACGTCATTCGAGCCGCCCTCGCCGCGCATCGCCGAAGTCCTGGCCCTCGAGGAGCCGACGATCGCCGGGCTGCGGCCGTACCTGAGCGACCCCGACCCCGGCGTGCGCCGGACGGCGGTGGCCACCCTCACCGAACACATCCCCGAGGGCTATGCGCCCGCGTTGGTCGCCGCGCTGGACGACGCCGACGCCGCCGTGCGCCGCACCGGCGCCGAGGGGATCCGCGAGCTCGTCGAGGTGCTACCCGAGCCCGACGCCGTCCAGCCGCGGCTCAGCTCGGGCGACGTGGTGGTGCGGGCGGCCTCGCTCTACGTGCTGGCCGCGCGCCGGGTCGGCGACCCCGAGGACTACCGCCGCGCGCTCACCGATCCCGACCACCGGGTGCGCATCGAGGCCGTGCGGGCGCTGGTGTCCGTCGACGACGTGGCCGGGGTGGTCGCCGCCACCGGTGACGAGAGCCGCGAGGTGCGGATCGTCGCGGCCGCCGGGCTGGCCACGCTGCGCGGCGGCGGCGAGGCGGTCAGCGCGCTGAGCACGGACCCGGACCCGTTGGTGCGCGCGGCCGCGCTGGCCGCGCTCGGTGAGCTTGGTTGCCGCCCAGCGGATCTCGCCGCCGTGAAAGCGGCGTTGCGGGCCCCGGCGTGGCAGGTGCGGGAGGGGGCGGCGCGCGCGCTGGCGGGCGCGCCGGCCGACGTCGCGGTGCCGGCGCTGGCCGAGGCGCTCGCCGACGCCCATCTCGACGTGCGCAAGGCGGCCGTGCTGAGCCTGACCCGCTGGGCCGGCGAACCCGCCGCGCGCGATGCGCTGAGCATCGCCCTCAAGGACGGCGACGCCGACGTGCGGGCCTACGCGCGCCGCGCGCTCGACCACGCGCGATCGACTGTGCGCTGAGGGCTTTCAGTGTGCGCTCAGGGCGGCGACACGGCGGTAAGCCCCGCCTTGGCCGCACACCCGTTCAGCGCAGGATCCTCGCGTAGAGCAGGCTGTCCTGCGGTTCGAGCCCCAGGTTGGGGTAGACCGCGTGGCGGGCCAGGCGCCCCTCCAGCACGAACCCGGCGCGCTCCAGCAACCGGGCCGAGCGCTCGTTGTCGACGTTGCACGTGGCCCACACCCGATACACGGCCCGGTCGCTGTCGAGCGCGGTCAGCAGCATGTCGAGCACCTCGCCCATCAGGCCCTTGCCCCACCATCGGCGGCCGAGGCAGTAACCGATCTCCACCGAGTGCGGCACCGGGCGCCGGCAACTGGTCAGCCCGACCACCTCACCGCTGTGCCGCAATTCGATCGCCCACGTCCGCTCGTCGGGGGTGGCGTTGAGCTTTTCGGTGATCACCCGCCGCGTCGCCGCCACGTCGGGATGCGGCGCCCACATCAGGTACCTGGTGACCTCGGGATCGCGGGCGACCCGCTGGAACAGCGCGCCGGCGTCCTCGAGCACGGGCCTGCGCAGCACGAGGCGGGGTCCGGTGATGCGGTCGGGCGGGTAATCGACCACGTCAGAGGCCGAGCGCTTGATAGGTCCGCCGGACGAATTTCGGTTGCGCCGATTGCAGTTTCGCCAGCGACGTGTTGCCGGCGATCGCCGCCGCCACGTCCGCGGACATGTCGGGCAGGTTCTGCACCAGGTACAGCAGAACCAGGTCGGCGGTCGGGTCGGCCTGCCACCACGTCCCGTAGGCGCCCGGCCAGCTGAACGTCCCGAGCCCGCCCGGCCCGAACAGCGGCGCGCTGCGGGCGGGGTCGGTAACCACCGACAGGTTCAGTCCGAAGCCGCGGCCGACCCAATAGGGCGCCCCGAGGAAGTCGTGGCGCTTCTGTTCGTCGGTGAGCCGGTCGGTCCGCATCAGGCGGGCCGACTCGGGGGAGAGCACCCGTACGCCGTCGATCGTCCCGTCGCCCAGCAGCATCCGCACGAATCGCAGGTAGTCGTCGGCGGTCGACCACAGCCCGCCGCCGGCGTTGCAGAAGGACGGCGGCTTGATGTGTGGCGGCCCCATCGCGTCATGGTGCAGCCGGCCCTGCCCGTCGAGCCGGTACATGGTCGCCGCGCGGCGGCGCGCGTCGGGGGACACGAAGAATCCGGTGTCGGGCATGCCGACCGGACCCAGGACCCGTTCGTCGAGCACCTCGTTGAACGGTTTGTCCTCGATGCGCGACGCGATCACGCCGAGCAGGTCGATGGAGTGGCTGTAGGTGAGCCGGTCACCGGGCTGATGCACCAGCGGCAGCTTGGCCAGCTCGGCGAGCCAGGCGTCCGGGCCCTGGTTGAACGGCAGCCGCACGTAGGCCTTCGCGATCGGCCCGGACACCGAGAAGCCGTAGGCCAGGCCGCTGGTGTGGGTGAGCAGGTCCTCGATCAGGATGGCGCGCCCGAGCGGGTGCGTGCGGTCGAGCGGGCCGTGCGGGTCGTCGAGCACCCGCACGCCGGCCAGCTCCGGCGCCCAGCGCACGACCGGGTCCTTCAGCGTCAGCTTGCCCTCGTCGACCAGGCTCATCACCGCTGCGACGGTGACCGGCTTGGTCATCGACGCGATCCGGAACAGCGTGTCGCGCTGCATCGGCAGGCCGGCGTCCACGTCGCGGTAACCGATTTCGTTGACCTGCAGGATTTCTCCGCGCTGCCAGATCAGCGTCAGCGCGCCGGCGAGCAGCCCCGCGTCGACCACTTCGCGAATGGAGGCCGCATTGACGTCGAGATTCACCCGGTCAGGTTAGCTCCGGGCCGCGGGGAGCCCCGGCCAAGGCCTCGTCCACGGTGGGGTAGAGGTCGATGAACTCGTCGAGCCCGACGATGCGCAGCGGCCGGCTGGTGGCCGAACCGTCGGCCGCGACGCGCAGCGAGGTCGGGCTGTTCTCGGTCAGCCGATGTACCTCGACCAGCACGGTGATGCCCGCGGAGGACAGGAAGTCGACCTCGGTGAGGTCGATGACCAGCACCGCGGGCGTGCCGGCCAGGGCGACGTCGATGTGGGTGGCCAGCGACGGTGCGGTGATGATGTCCACCACGCCGCTGACCTGCAACACCACCGCATCCCCGGCTTCGCGGCGGGTTACCCAGAACTCCTCGCTCACGCTCCGAACGTACTTTCTTCTCGGCGGCGGCCGACCACCCGGGCCGAAAACCCGCGGTCGCGACGAGCGGCCGGTTCGGTCAGCGCCGTCGCGCCCGGACGTACCAGAACGCCATCTCGACTTCGGCGCCGTCCACTTCCCGGCGCATCGTCGCGGGCTGAAGCGACTCGATGTCCCACCCCGCGCCGCCGAGCACGTCCCGCAGCGTCTGCTCCGAGACCGCCGGCCGGGGCCAGCGCTCGTCGGGGGCGTTCGCGTCCGAGAAGCAGCTCATCAACAACGTGGCGCCCGGTCTGGTCGCCCGGTGTACCGCGGCGGCGTAGCTGCGTTTGCCGTCGTCGTCGAGGCAGTGGAACATGCCGCTGTCGATCACGGTGTCGAAGGCGTCGGAATAGCCCTCCAGGTTGGTGGAGTCGGCCACCGCGAACGTGACGTCGGCTCCGGCGTCATTTGCACGGCGCTGGGCGGTCAGCAGCGCGGCGGGCGAGATGTCCAGCCCGGTGACTCCGAAGCCGTTGCGAGCCAGATAGATGGCGTTGTCGCCGAGCCCGCAGCCGATGTCGAGGACCTCGCCGTGGATCCAGCCGCCGTCGTGCCAGGCGACGACGCTGTCTTTGGGCGCCTTGGTATCCCAGGGGGGTGTGGCCATCGGTGGGATGCCTTCGCCGGGGCTTTCGCCGCGGTAGAGCGCGTCGAAGTCCATTCGCTGCATTCGGGAGAATCCAGAGCCCGTCATTTTCGCCAGGGTAGCGCGACACGGCGTCGCCGCGAGGCGGGCACGAACCGCCCCGGCCGCGTGGCAACGCGGCGTCGTATCGAGGCCAAAATTTCATGACGGTTTCGGTTGGGCAAAGGTACTGCAGCGTGCCGCGATGCGCCGGTCGATAACGCCCGCTTGCCTTTAATGTGGGCCGCATGGCCGAACTGAACAAATGCGTGAAGCGCTGGCGCACAGCCCTTCACGTATCCGTGTCGGCATTGCTGGTCGCCACCTTCGGACTCGCCGTCATCCCGGCGGCTCATGCGGCCGCGCCCGCCTCGGCGACGCTGTCGGTGGAACATGCGTGGCAGACCGGTTTCATCGCCAACTTCACCGTCACCAACTTGAGCCTGGTGCCGCTCACCGATTGGCGGATTGACTTCGACATGCCGGCCGGACAATCCGTCCTGCACACCTGGAACAGCAACATCACCCAATCGGGCACCCACTTCACCCTTACCCCCGCGAACTGGAATCGCAGCATCGCACCCGGCGGTTCGGCGACGGGCGGCATGAGGGGCGCGCTGACCGGTTCCTTCACACCCCCGTCGAATTGCGTGCTCAACGGGCAAGTTCCCTGCACCTAGGGGCGGTCTCGCGGCCCTCGCCGCGGTAGAGCCGGAGTCCGTTCGCCCCTCCCGGGCGACGGCTGAGCCCGTCATACCCACGCCGTGAAGCGCAACGAGTTGTCGCTACGAGGCGGGCACAGCGGGCGCCGACTCCCGGCGAGACGCCTGGGACGGGTGGGGCACGGCGGGCGATCCGGGATTGCGCACTCGTGCCCCGCGCCGGCGCTCCGCCAGAGAGGTGTTACGCTGCCGGGCAGTCGACATCCTTTAACGATCCGTCCCGCGAGGCGGAGAAGGAGGTCAAGTCTCGCATGGGTGCTGTGGACGAGAGCGGCTCAAGCCGCGGGTCCCGGGAACTGATGTCGGCGGCCGACGTGGGCCGCACCATTTCCCGTATCGCACATCAGATCATCGAAAAGACCGCGCTGGACGGACCCGACGCGCCGCGGGTGGTGCTGTTGGGCATCCCGACCCGCGGCGTGATCCTGGCCGAGCGGCTGGCCACCCACATCGCCGAATTCAGCGGCGTGGAGGTGGGCCACGGGGGCCTCGACATCACGTTGTATCGCGACGATTTGATGCAGAAGCCGCCGCGGCCGCTGGAGGCCACCTCGATCCCGGCGGGCGGCATCGACGACGCGCTGGTGATTCTCATCGACGACGTGCTGTACTCCGGGCGCTCGGTGCGTTCCGCGCTGGACGCACTGCGCGACGTCGGCCGCCCCCGGGTGGTGCAGCTCGCGGTGCTGGTCGACCGGGGCCACCGCGAGCTCCCGCTGCGCGCCGACTACGTCGGCAAGAACGTTCCGACGTCGCGCAGCGAGAGCGTGCACGTGCTGCTCAGCGAGCAGGACGGGCGCGACGGGGTGGTGATCTCCCGATGACCCGGCACCTGCTGGCCGCCGGCGACCTGAGCCGCGACGAGGCCACCGCCATCCTCGACGACGCCGACCGCTTCTCCCAGGCGCTGGTCGGCCGCGAAATCAAGAAGCTGCCCACGCTGCGCGGGCGCACCGTCATCACGATGTTCTACGAGAACTCCACCCGCACCCGGGTTTCGTTCGAGGTGGCCGGCAAGTGGATGAGCGCCGACGTGATCAACGTCAGCGCGGCGGGATCGTCGGTGGGCAAGGGTGAGTCGCTGCGCGACACGGCGTTGACGCTGCGCGCGGCCGGCGCCGACGCGCTGATCATCCGGCACCCGGCCTCCGGTGCCGCGCACCTGCTGGCCGAATGGACCGGCAGCGCGAACGACGGCCCGTCGGTGATCAATGCGGGCGACGGCACGCACGAGCACCCCACCCAGGCGCTGCTGGACGCGCTGACCATCCGCCAGCGCCTCGGCGGCATCGAGGGCCGGCGCATCGTGATCGTCGGCGACATCCTGCACAGCCGGGTCGCCCGTTCCAA
>NZ_LZIX01000007.1:0-15637 GCF_001666955.1 Mycobacterium sp. E735
TAGGACGTGGTGTCCGGGCCGGCGATGTCGTACGCGCCCGCCGGCAACAGGCCGGGATCGGCCGCGGCGACCAGGTAATGCAGCACGTCGCGGATGGAAATCGGGTCTATCGGGTTGTCCATCCAGCTCGGGACGGGCAGCAGCGGGAATCGGTCCCCGACGTAGCGCATCATCTCGAACGAGGTCGAGCCCGCGCCGATGATCATCGCGGCGCCCAGCCAGACCAGCTCCGCGCCGCCCGGCACCGTCAGGGCCTCGGCCACCTCGGCCCGGCTGGTCAGGTGCTCGGACAGCACCTCGTCGGCGGGCACGAATCCGCCCAGGTAGACGATGCGACGCACACCGGCGTCCCTGGCCGCGGCGGCGAGGTTGGCCGCGGCGGCGTTGTCGGCATCGCGGAAGCCGGGCTGCCCGATGGCGTGCACCAGGTAATACACCACGTCAACGTGCCCGGCGTCGGCGAAGGCCGCCCGCGTGGACGCGGGATCGGCGGCGTCGAGGGTCACCGGGGTGACGTCGTCGAACCATCCGAACCGTCTGAGTCGCTCGGGCTTCCGGGTGGCGGCCACGACGTGGTGCCGGTCCGCCAGCAGCGCCGTGACCAGCCGCGATCCGACATATCCGGTGGCACCGGTGACGAGGACCCGCATACCTTTCAACCTAACCCGGCGACGGTCGACGCAAACCTGGCGGGCGCGGGCCGCCGATCGCGAACGTAACGCCACGGCGCTCTTCCGGCCTGATTTTCGCCATGCCGTTACGCTCGCGGCGGTGAACCCGCGCGGCGGCGGCATCGTGAGCCGGTAGAAGAAGTCCTCTTCGAAGAGATAGTGGAGACATGTATTACCTACTGGTTCTGGCGGTCGCCATCGAACGCGTCGTGGAGCTGGTGGTCTCCAACCGCAACGCGCGATGGTCTTTTGCCCAGGGCGCCAAGGAGTTTGGGCGGGCACACTATCCGGTGATGGTGGTGCTGCACACGGCGCTGCTGGTTGGCTGCATCCTCGAGCCGTGGGCACTGCACCGGCCGTTCATCGGATGGCTGGGCTGGCCGATGCTGGCGGTGGTGGCACTCAGCCAGGTGCTGCGCTGGTGGTGCATCGCCACGCTCGGCCCGCGGTGGAACACCCGGGTCATCGTGCTGCCGCAGGCCCCGCTGGTGCGCCAGGGTCCCTACCGGTGGCTGCACCATCCGAACTATGTTGCAGTGGTGGCTGAGGGGTTGGCGCTGCCGTTGGTGCACACGGCGTGGCTGACGGCCGCCATTTTCACGCTCGCCAACGCGGCGTTGCTCAAGGTGCGATTGCGGGTCGAGAACTCCGCTCTGGGATACACGTGAGCGACTACGACACCGACCTGTTGATCGTCGGCGGCGGGCCGGGCGGTTTGGCAACGGCGTTACACGCTCGGCGGCAGGGACTTTCGGTGATCGTCGCCGACCCGCGGGAGGGACCCATCGACAAGGCGTGCGGTGAAGGCCTGATGCCCGGCGGGCTGGCCGAGCTGACGTCCCTCGGCGTCGACCCGGTCGGCATGCCCTTTCACGGAATCGCCTACGTGAGCGAACACCGCCGTGCCCAGGCCCGGTTTCGTAACGGCCCGGGTCGCGGCGTGCGACGCACCACGCTGCACGCGGCGCTGGCCGCGCGCGCCAAAGAGCAAGACACGGAATGGCTTCGGGCGCGGGTGACCACCGTGCACCAGGACGCGCACGGGGTGACGGCCGCCGGCGTGCGCGCGAAATGGTTGGTGGCGGCCGACGGACTGCACTCACAGGTCAGGCGGGCCGTCGGGATCACGGCGACGGCCGGAACGCCGCGGCGCTACGGCGTGCGCTGGCATTTCCGGGTGCCGCCGTGGTCGGAGTTCGTCGAGGTGCATTGGTCGCGCTGGGGTGAGGCATATGTGACGCCGGTCGAGCCGGATCTGGTGGGCGTGGCGATCCTGTCGCGCGGCCGGCCCGACCTCGCGTGGTTCCCCGGGCTGGCCCGCCGGCTCGGCAGCGCCACCCGCGGTGACGCGCGCGGCTGCGGCCCGTTACGCCAGGTGGTCTCTCGCCGGGTCGCGGGGCGCGTGCTGTTGGTGGGCGACGCGGCGGGCTACGAGGACGCGCTGACGGGCGAGGGCATCAGCCTGGCGGTCAAGCAAGCGGCCGCTGTGGTCGCCGCCATCGTCGACGAGGCGCCGCAGTCGTATGAGTTTGCGTGGCAACGGATTACCCGCAACTACCGGCTGCTCACCCGCGCGCTGGTGTTGGCCAGCGCCCCGCCGATCGCGCGCCGCGCCATCGTGCCGGCGTGCACGCTGTTGCCCGGCGCGTTCCAGCGCGGGGTGAACGTACTGGCGGGCTAGCGGGCCTTCCAGACCGGCTCGCGCTTCTCGGCGAACGCCAGCGGGCCCTCCTTGGCGTCCTCCGACCTGATCAGGCCGCGCATCTCGGTCATGGTGCGCGCCCAGCCCACCTCTTCGTCGGTGATGACGCCGTCGTCGACGCCGTAGGCGATGCGCTTGCTGGCCTGCACGGACAGCGGCGCGTTCACCGTCACCCGCGCGGCCAGCGCGAGCGCGGCCTCCAGCACCGTGCCCTCCTTGACCACCTGATTGATCAGGCCCCATTCGAGGGCGTCGGCGGCGGTGATCGGCTCGCCGGTCAGCAGCAGCTCCATCGCCACCTTGCGCGGCAGCTGCTGCACGATCCGGAAGACGCCCCCCGCGGCGGCGATGAGCCCCCGCTTGACCTCCGGCAGCCCGAACTGGGCGCGCTCGTCGGCCACCACCAGGTCGCTGGCCAACGCCAGCTCGGTGCCGCCGCCCAGCGCGGTGCCGTTGACCGCCGCGATCGTGGGTTTGTCGATGAAGTGGTGCACGTAACCGGCGAAGCCCCACTCGGGATGGTCGGGGTGATAGATGTTCTCCCGACGTGAGATCGCCTTGAGGTCGGCCCCGGCGCAGAACGACTTGTCGCCCGCGCCGGTGATCACCACGGCCCGGATCTCGCGATCCTGCTGGGCCTCCTCCAGCGCGTCCCCGACGCCGATGCTGACGGCACCGTTGACCGCGTTGCGGGCTTCCGGCCGGTTGATGGTGATCACCATGACGTTGCCGCGGCGCTCGGTCAGCGCGCCGGGCGCCGCGGTGTCAACGTCCGTCACAACAATTCCACGATGGTGGCGTTGGCCTGGCCGCCACCCTCGCACATGGTCTGCAGACCGTAACGAATTCCCTTGTCCCGCATGTGGTACAGCAGCGTCGTCATGATCCGGGCGCCGGAGCCGCCCAGCGGGTGCCCCAGCGCGATCGCACCGCCGTTGGGGTTGAGCTTCTTCTCGTCGGCGCCAATGTCTTTCAGCCACGCCAGCGGCACCGGCGCGAACGCCTCGTTGACCTCGTAGGCCCCGATGTCGTCGATGGACAGGCCGGAACGCTTCAGCACCTTCTGGGTGGCGGGGATCGGCGCGGTCAGCATGATCACCGGGTCGGCTCCGGCCAGCGTCGCGGTGTGCACCTTCGCGATCGGCTTCAGGCCGAGCTCCTTGGCCTTCTCGGCCGACATGAACAGGATCGCGGCCGAGCCATCGGAGATCTGCGACGAGTTGCCCGCGTGGATCACCCCGTCTTCCTTGAACGCCGGCTTCAGCGACGCCATCTTCTCCATCGGGGTGCCGCGGCGGATGCCCTCGTCCTTGAGCACCACGTTTCCGTCCTGGTCCTTGATACCGACGATCTGGTCGTCAAAAGCGCCGGAATCCTGTGCCGCAGCGGCCTTTTCGTGTGAGCCCAGCGAGAACTCGTCGAGCGCGGTGCGGTCGAATCCCCACCGCTCGGCGATCATCTCGGCGCCGATGCCCTGGTTGGGGATCTGGCCCTCGTAGCGGTCCAGGAAGGTCTTCGGGTAGGGGCGGCCGCCGTTGGCCAACGACGAACCCATCGGAGTGCGCGACATCGACTCCACCCCACCGGCCACGACGACGTCGTAGTGCCCGGCCACCACGCCGGCCGCCGCGAAGTGGATCGACTGCTGGCTCGAACCACACTGACGGTCGACGGTCACACCGGGGACGGATTCCGGCCAGCCGGCGGCCAGCAGGGCGGTGCGGCCGATGTCGAGGGCCTGCTCACCGGCCTGCATCACACAGCCCCAGATGACGTCGTCGACGAGGCCGGGGTCGATACCCGCCTTGTCCACCAACCCGTTGAGCACCTGCGCCGACAGGTCCGCCGGGTGCACCCCGGACAATCCGCCGTTGCGCTTCCCGACCGGTGAGCGCACTGCCTCGACGATGACGGCTTCAGCCATGGTGGTGTCTCCTTTGACGTTAGGACCCTAATCGGTGAAAGTGAGTCTCGCCGTCGATTGTCAACCAACGCGTTGGGCGGGCGCGGGCCGGGGTGGTTTTGGGTGGCAGATGGCCTTCCGATTGCCAGCTTTTCGGCACCCCGTCATGTGCAGTCCATTTTTCCGCGAGGCTCGGCGACGTAGGGTGCCCCGATGTGAGCACCCCTTCACCGGGCCCCGGCTGGTGGCTGGCATCCGATGGCAAGTGGTATCCCCAGCAATGGGAGAGCACCTTCGTCTCGTACACGAACGAATCTCTGCAGGCCGTGCTGGACGAAGCGAACCGTCTGACGCAGTCCTACGGACAACAGGGCTGGGAGATCGTCGGGTCGTCGGTGCAGCGCACCCAGGTCGCCCACCGCTTCAAGGACTACGACAAGGGCGGCGACCACTACTTCGAGTGGAGCATCGTCTGCACGCTGAAACGACCGGTCGCGCCCGCCTGACCCACGCCGAGATTGCCGCCACGGTCGCGGGTGAGCCCAAACCCGCAGCCGTGACGGCGATCTCGACGGGCCTTAGACGGCGGGATAGGCCACCGATTTGATCTCGGTGTACTGGTCGAACCCGGCGACACCGTTCTGGCGGCCCACCCCGCTGTACTTGTACCCGCCGAACGGGGTGTCGGCGCCATACGGCGCGCCGCCGTTGACGCCCATGAAGCCGGCCCGAATCCTTCGGGCCACCGCCAGCGACCGCTCCAGCGAGCCGGACATCACGTTGCCCGCCAGGCCGTACTTGCTGTCGTTGGCGATCCGGATCGCGTCCTCCTCGTCGTCGAACGGGATCACGGCGAGCACCGGACCGAAGATTTCCTCCTGGGCGATCGTCATGGAGTTGTCGACATCGGTGAAAAGCGTTGGCCTGACGTAGAAACCCTTGTCGAAGCCGGTGGGCGCGTCGGGGCCGCCGACGAGCGCCGTGGCGCCCTCTTCGACACCTTTGCGGATGTAGCCCATCACGCGATTTCGCTGCACCTCCGAGATCACCGGGCCGCACAGGGTTCCCGGGTCCTGCGGGTCACCACACGTGACGTTCTCGTAGATGCCCTTGAGGATTTCCACGCCCTCGTCGTAGCGCGACCGCGGCAACAACATCCGGGTCGGGTTGGCGCAGCCTTGGCCGGCGTGCATGCACGGCGCGATGCCGACCATGCAAGCCGTCGGGAAGTCGGCGTCCTCCAGCACGATGGTGGCCGACTTGCCGCCCAGCTCGAGGAAGAGCCGCTTCATGGTGGCGGCCCCCTTTTCCATGATCCGCTGCCCGACCACGGTCGAGCCGGTGAACGAGATCAGGTCGACCTTGGGCGAAAGCGTAAGTTCTTCGCCCACAAAGTGATCCGAGGCGGTCACGACGTTGACGACGCCGGCGGGGATGTCGGTCTTCTCGGCGATCAGCCGGCCCAGCCGGGTCGCGTTGAACGGGGTGTTCGGCGCCGGCTTGAGCACCACGGTGTTGCCGGTGCCGAGCGCCTGGCCGAGCTTGTTGAGGGTGACCTCGAACGGAAAGTTCCACGGCACGATCGCGCCGACGACGCCCACCGGCTCGCGCCACACCTTGCGGGTGGTCAGCGTGCCGGTCAGGCTGATCACCTTGTCACCCAGGTCGGTCTCCCACGCGTACTCGTCGATCAGCCTGGCGGGGTAGCGCAGCCCGTCCTCCAGCGGCGCGTCCAGCTGGGGACCGAAGGTGATGGCCCGCGGCGATCCCACCTCGAGGATGAGCTCCTCGCGCAGCTCCTCCTTCTCCGACTCGATCGCCTCGTGCAGCTGCAAGAGGCAGCGCTTGCGCAACTCCCGGTTGGTCGACCAGTCGCTCTCGTCGAAGGCGCGCCGGGCGGCGTCGATCGCCCGGTGCATGTCCTCCTTGGACGCGTCGGCGACCTCCCCGAGCGGCTCCTCGGTCGCCGGGTTGATGTTGGTGAAGGTGCCGGACTGCCCGTCGACGAGCTTCCCGTCGATCATCATCTTCGGCTCGAACCGCACCTTTACAGCCTCGGTCATGTTTGTCACTCTCTTCTGAGTCGTTGAGGGGCTACAGAGAGCCTTACCGGAAACTAGCCGATTGGCAAGCGACAACCCCTACGGGCCTGGTCATTGTGGGTCGAACAGCACGGGCACCGACGTCGGCGAACGAAAAATCTGCCCGCGGACGTGCGGATCGTCGGCGTCGGGGTCCAGCCGCAGGTTGGGCAAGCGGTCGAGCAAAAGGTTGATGGCGGTGCGCATCTCCAGCCGCGCCAGGTGCATGCCGAGACAGACGTGCACGCCGTGCCCCCAGCCCAGGTGGGCCCTGGGTGTGCGGAAGATGTCGAACCTGTCGGGATCGGGGTAACGGTCCTCCTGCCGGTTGGCGGAGCCCAGCATCGGCATCACCGTGGACCCTTCCGGTATCGCCACCCCGCCGAGTTCGGTGTCGCGAGTCGCCACCCGGGTGATGGTCAGCAGGGGCGGTTCCCAGCGCACACCCTCCTCGATGGCCTGTGGTAGCAGCGACCGGTCCGCGCGGATGGCATCCAGCTGCGCGGGATCCGACAGCAGCGCGAGCAGCAGGCTGCCCAGGGACCGGTACGTCGTCTCCACCCCGGCGGGCAGCAGCAGCCGCAGGAACGAGTAGATCTCCTCGTCCTCGAGCTTCTCGCCGTCGATCTCGGCCTGGGCCAGCGCGCTGATCAGATCTTCCTTCGGCTCGGCGCGGCGCGCCGCCAGGATGGGTGCGAAGTAGTCGCAGAGCGCGGCCGAGGCGGCAAGGCCGCGTTCGGGATTCAGGATCCAACTCAGCAACGAAATCGACCACCGCTGGAACTGCGGATAGTCCTCCTCCGGCAGCCCCAGCAGGCCCGCGATGATCTGGCTGGGGTAATCGAAGGTGAATTCCTTGACCAGGTCGGCCTTTGCGTTCGCCGCGAACTTGTCGATCAGGCTGTTGCCCACCCGCCCGACGAGTTCGTCTTCCCAGCGGGCCAACGCCTTCTGCGAGAAGGCCTTTGACACCAGTGACCGCAGCCGCCCGTGCACCGGTTCGTCCATGCCGAGCATGACGCGCTCCCCCAGCACCGGCCCGAACGCGGCGATGACGGCCGCCGACGAGAACGTCTCGTTGTCGCGCAGCATCTGCTGGGCTTCCTCGTGGCGGTAGACGATGAAGACGGGTTTGGATTCCTCATGCGGCATCCCGGAAACGTCGAGGCGCTGAATGGGTTCCTCGCGGCGCAGCCGCGCCAGTTCCGTGTACGGGTCGCGCACGTCCCCGGAGACCGCGTCGTCGAAGGCGCCGAAGTCCTCCAGGTCGTCGAATAGCTGTTCCATACTTTCCCCTCAGCCCCCTTGGGTTCCCTTGCGCTTCGCCGCCAGCGCGGCCAAGCGTTGCAGCACCGGCTGCGGCAGCACGCGCGCTGCGAATACCATCGCCCGTTGGCTTAGCGTCAGCGGCCACGCCCCGTCGCGCATCGTGCCCTGTCTGGGTATGCCCAGCACGACCCGCGACATGTGGTGCATGCCTGAAGCCGGCAGGATCCTGTTGGCCGCCAACAGCATCGATGCATCCAGTCCGACGCCGCGGCGGCGGAACGGCACCCGGTCGTCCAGCGCACTGACCAGGCCGTCGGTGAACTTCTCGGGTGGCCTGGCGAGTTTCATCGCGGCCCTGCCGCGGGTGTTCATGGTGTTGTGCAGCCGGGCGTACGGGCCGCCCAAGTCGCGGTTGTCGGTGGTGCCCGCGTCGGTGATGATCTCGGTGTCGTACGTGCCGGCGACCAACACGGTGACGCCCAACCCGAAGGGCGCGATCTCGCACGCCATGGCTTCGCCCCACCGCTCCAGCGCCCCCTTGGCCGCGGAGTACGGGGCGGTGGCCGGTTGGCCGCGCACCCCGGCCGCACTGGACACCAGGACGATGCGTCCCTCGCCGGCCGCCCGCATCGATGGCAGCAACGCCTGGGTGAGCGCAACCGGGCCCATGACGTTCGTTTCGAACATCCTGTGCCACAACGCCATATCGGTCTCCTCCACCATTCCGGCGGCGGAGATTCCGGCGTTGTGCACCAGGGCGTAGGGGGCGCCGCCGGCTTCCTCGATGGCCTTGGCCGCCGCCGCGATCGACGCCGGGTCCAACAGGTCGAGCTGCACGCCGACCAGCCGATCGTCGTCTTGACCGGCGCCCGTCGCCGCCCGCAGCGGCGGCAGGCCGACGTCGGGCGTCCGCATCGCCGCGATAACCCGCCAGCCTTCGCGGTACAGCCGCACCGCCGACGCGAAGCCCAGACCTCGCGACGCGCCGGTGATGACGACGGTGCGCGGCTCAGCCATGCGCGCCCGGGGTCGCGCAGGCACCCACACCGGGCGGTGGGGAATCGACATGGGGCCGCCCGTTGGGCTCCCCGCTGGCCCAGGTCGACCAGATGCCGACCGAGTATGGGCCCTGCGCCCCAGCCTTTTCGTAATAGCCTTGGGGGTCGTACACTTTCGCCTCCGGATACGGCCAGGGGCACGCGACGGAGGTCGCCGCGTGGCTGACCTTGATGACCCAGAACCACGCCCCGTAGGCGAAGTAGGACACGTTGATGATGGCGAACATCACCAGGAACGTGCCGAGCACCGGACGGGTCGGGAAGATCTTGGCCTTCGCGGCCAGCTTCTCGGCCACCGACTTGCCGGTGTCGTCGCGGTAGCAGAGTATCGCCGCCGGAACCATCACGAAGGTCACCGAGAACGACTCCCAGATCAGCGGGAACTGGAATGTCGTGCCGGTGAACACCGAGCCCCACGGGATCACCTGGGAGTAGATGTACATGCCCCAGTGGATCAACGTGTTCTCCAGGAAGGCATCGATGACGAACCCGATCACCAGGACTATCGCCCCCAGGCAAATCAGTGGGTGCCGCGAAACGAAGGCCTCTGGCCCTTTGCGGGCCTGCAGCTTGCGCAGGATCCATATCCCTGGGAAGTACGGCCCGAAGTAGAACATCACGTAACCGAAGACCACGAAGGGTTCGACCGTAGGCGAAATCGACACCAGCGGCCAGGATTCCGGCCAATGCACCAAATCCGGGTTGTAGACCGCGAACGGTGACCAGTTCATGATCGGGTCCTGCCACACGATCAGCGTGGTGCACAGGAACATGAGCATCACCGGACTACCGGGATTGCGGCGCCAGCCTCTGATGAAGACGATCAGCAGCACGACCAGCGCCACGACCGTGGCCCAGTCCAGGAACCCGATGTAGTCGAGCCCGAACGTGAATTTCACCGGGCGGGGCCGACCCTGCACATTCGGGTTGGCGACGCGGGGGTCCAACGCAACGCGGCAGTTCGCGATGAAGAAGAGCGTGAACGCGGCGAGGGCGGCGCCGGCGACCCAGCCGCCCCAGCCCCGCTTGTCCGTCCGCCGCGGGGGCGCCGGATTTTCCTGCGCCGCAAGCGGTGCGGATTGATCGGTGCTCATGTCTTTGCCAGCCTCACTCTCCGAAGCGATCGACCAGGTGCGAGTTGGTGCCGTCGGCGTCCAGCGTGCGGGCCACCAGATAGCCGGCGCCCATCCACGCGCGCCGCGTCCACTTCCCGAAGGAGACGCGCGTGCCGGGGGCACCCGACGCGGCGGGCATCATCTTCACCCGCTCCAGCGCCTCCTTGACCCCGCGCGGGCTGAGCGGGTGGGCATCGGCGAACGCGCGGACGAGGGTGGCGGCAACGTCGTGGTTGACCACCGACACGCAGTACTCGGGCCGGCTGCCCTCGTACCTCTTCGCGTAACGGTCGAGGAAGTCCTGGCCCAGCCGGTTCTCCTCGTCGTACTGGTCGACGCCGACCCAGCCCATGAACGCGTCCCACATGATCGGGTTCACCCAGGCGTTCTGGAATGCGGTGGTGGTGAATCGCGGCGGATCCCAATCCACGGCCTGCAGCGCGGGGTTGATGAAGACGATGCCGAAGCCGAACCCCAGATGCACGATCGCCTCGGCCTTGGCCTCGTGCAGCGTGCGGACGGCGTCGTTGATGTCTTGCGCGGTCTGGGCGATTGCCGCCTCCGCGACGATGCGAATGCCCTTGCGGCGGCACGCACTTCGAAGATTCTTCAGGTAGCTCTCGCCGATCAGATTCTGCTCCACGAGGACACCGATTTCCGAGAGTCCGCGTTTGGCGACGAGGTCGGCGATGAAGATCGGCTCATCGGTCATCGAGCCCTGCGGGAACGCGAAGGTCCATTCGCCCAGCCAGTCGTCGGTGCCGGTGACGCTGATCGCCGGCACCTTGAACCGCTCCTCGATCGCCTCGCGGGTCGGCACGCAGTTGTCGGTGATGTGCGGCCCGAACACCACCAGGCAGCCCTCGTCGACGAGCTCGCCGAACGCATCGATAACCGCCTTGACCGATCCCTTGGGCAGGCCCTCCACCTCGCGATAGATCATCTGCACGGGGCGATCGAGAAGGCCCTGCCCAACGGCTTCTTCGAAGACGAGGTCGAAGCACCGCGTGAAACTCGCCATCAGTTCCTCGGGGAAACCCGGCGGCAGCGTGAAGTCCATCAGGTAGCCGACTTTGATCGGCTCAGCGCTGCTTTCGTAGGACATCGAACCTCCCGAACCTCACGCACGCCGAACCACGGCAAACCTAATATTTGTTCAGACCCTAGCGGCGGCCGTATGCAGCGTCAATCATTCGCCCGCGCCGCCCAGATAGATCCCGATCAGCTCGGCCAGGGCCCTGCCCACGGCCACGTCGTCGGTGAGCGGCCCCGCGATCGCGGCGCGAGCCGCCTCTCGCATGGTGAGCCCCTCCGCCACCAGCCTGCCCGCTGCGATCAGCACGCGGGTCGACGCGACCTCACGCAGGCCGCCGGTTTCCAGCCGGCGAATGGCCTGTCCCAACCGGACCAGGTCCGCGGCGGTGGCGTCGTCCACGCCGGCCTCGTGTGCGACGATCCCCTCTTCGATATCGGCTGCGGGGAAATCGAATTCGATGGCGACCATTCGCTGCCGGGTCGAATCCTTGAGGTCTTTCAGCACGCTCTGATAGCCCGGGTTGTAGGACACCACCAGGCCGAACCCGGGCGCCGCATCGAGCGTGACGCCGAGACGTTCGATCGGCAGCTGCCGCCGGTGATCCGCGAGCGGGTGCAGGACCACCGTGGTGTCCTGCCGGGCTTCCACCACCTCGTCGAGATAGCAGATCGCCCCCTCACGCACCGCCCGTGTCAGCGGGCCGTCCACCCAGACGGTTTCGTCGCCCTGCAACAGGTACCGGCCGACCAGGTCGGCCGTGGTGAGGTCGTCATGGCAGGCGACGGTGATCAGCGGCCGGCCGAGATCGTGGGCCATCGCCTCGACGAACCGGGTCTTGCCACAGCCCGTGGGCCCCTTCAGGACAAGGGCCAGACCCTGGCGGTACGCCGCCTTGAATACGGCCTCCTCGCCGCCGATCGCCTTGTAATAGGGGCGCGACGCCCCGGCCTCGGGCATCGCGCCGTTCCGGTGCACCAGCCCGGACTCGTTGGCCATACCTTCCCCTCCGCTACCCACGGTCAATCGAGCCTATCGCGGAACAGATGTTTGTTTCAAGCTGTCTGACGAGCGCGTTTAGGCTCGGCCATCGGTTGTCGTGGCGCGTCATGACACCCGGCGCCGGACCTCGGCCGAGCGCAGGGCGGACCGGAACAACGGGCCGATCACGCCCGCGAGTTGGTCCGGGCGCGCGATCGTGGCGTGTGCGGCGGTGCCGAACACGCGGCGCGGCGACTGCACGTCGGTACCCGCGCCGATGGTCAGGCACACGCAGCCGATGCCGCGGCGGCGGGCCTCGGCCAAGGCGCGGCGCGCATCGGCGGCGCCGTAGGCCCGCTCGTAGCCGTGGTCGTAGGCCAGCCCGTCGGAGAGCACCACCAGCAGCCGCCGCGACGTCCCGCCGCGCGCCTCCAGCACCGCCGACCCGTGCCGGATCGCCGCGCCGAGGCGCGAATACGCGCCCGGCTCAAGGCTGTTGAGCCGCCGCATGACTCGGGCGTCGAGGTGGTCGTCGAATCGCTTGACCGGCACCACGTTCACCGCGCGCCGGCCCTGCGAGTAGTAGGCGTAGAGCGCGACCCGGTCGCCCAGGTCGTGCAGCGCGACGGTGAGGTTGGCGACCGCCGTGCGCTGCTGCTCGTGCACCGTGCGCCCGACCGTGCCGGCCTCGGCGGCCGAGCCCGACACATCGAGGAGAAGGAGCACTGACAGATCCCGCCGGCGCCGCAGGCTGTCGAGGTACACGGCCTCGTCGGGCACCGACCCCGCCAGCACCTCGACGCGGGCCTCGACCGCCGCGTCGATGTCGATGTCGTCGCCCTGCGCCTGGCGATGGCGGCGGTGCAGACCCATCCCGAGCCGGGACAGCGGGCGCCGCACGCCGATGGCGGCCTCGATCGCGTGTGTCGCCGACGGTTTGATCTCGGCGTCGACTTCGCGCACGGTGCACCACGCCGGCCGGTACATCCTGCGCCCGGCGTCCCATTCCGGGTAGGTGAAGCCGCCCGTGAATGCGGGCTGGTCCGCGCCGTCGACGCTCGACGCGGGGGCCAGCGAGGTCACCGCGTGCAATCCGCGCTTGGCGGAGTCGGTCCGGTGCGTCGGGGTGTCCGCGCCGGGCGGTCCCCCGCCGCTGCCGGTCTTGCGCGCCGACGAAAGCATCTTCTTCAGCCACCTGCCGATGAAACCGCCGCCGCCCACCGGGCTGGTGAACATGTCGGGATCGTCGGAGTCGTCGGTCTCGTCGTCGGCGAGTTCTTTCAGATCGTCGGTGCCGCCGCTCCTCGGGACATGCCCGGGTTGTTCCTTGCCTCGCCGTTCGGGCGCCCGGGCCGACGCGGCCAGCACCTTCCCAGCGCGAATGATGCCGAATTCCGGTGCGGGGTTACCGATCGGCTCCCGCCCGTCGGCGATCCGCAGCGACGTGGCGGGCGAATCGCTTCGCCCCGCGGCGTCGGGGTCGGCGAGGGAGGCCAGAACGCCCGGCAACAGGTCGGCGTTGGCGGCGAGCGCGCGGTGCCCCTCCACCGCCAGATAGCGCTTGGCCACCCGAGGGCGGCGCAGCAGGTGGCGCATCACGTCCGCTTCCAGGCTGCCGGCCGCGATCATCGACGCCTGTACGGCAACGGCTTCGAGCTGCCGGCGGGCGCTCGCACCCGCGTCGACGTGGATGGTCTGGCCGTCGGTCCATGACGGTTCGCCCGGACGCAGTTCGGCCACCGCTACGGCCCGGCCGGCGAGCGCGGATGCGAGCATGCCGAGACCCGGCAGCCGGTCACCGCGAACGTCGGTGGACACGCTCAATCTCCGAACCGCCTGGACTCCGTTGACCAAATATCTGTTCCACCGTAGAGTCCGGTGCCACCGCAGTCAATCAGGGCAAGGAGCACATGGTGCGCGGGGGAGCTGATGCTGCGCGCCGTCGCCGTTGTTGACCGGCTATCCGCTCAACCGTAAAGTCCGGCTAAGGTCGCAGATTCACCAGGGAACAAGGAAAAGTGGACTTTTCATACCCGGCGGAAGTGGAGCAGTTCCGCGTCGAGCTGCGCGACTGGCTATCGAAGAACCTGACCGACGAGCTGGTAGCCGCCCGTCGGCCCGCCGGACGAGACGACGCCGCCTTCGAGCTGCTGCGCGCCTGGAACGCCACGATGGCCGACGCCGGCTGGGCCGCGGTCTCGTGGCCTCGGGAATACGGCGGCCGCGGCGCGACGGTTCTCGAGCAACTCGTCTATACCGAGGAAACCACGCGGGCGCGAGCCCCCATGCCGCTCAACGTCATTGGCCTAAACAACATCGCGCCGGCCATCATGCAATACGGCACCGAGTCGCAGAAGCTCACGCTGCTCCCCCGCATGATGCGGGCCGACGACATCTGGTGCCAAGGGATGTCGGAACCTGAAGCGGGGTCCGACCTCGCCGCGCTGCGCACCCGCGCGGCGCGCGACGGTGACGACTTCGTCGTCAACGGCCAGAAAATCTGGACGTCGCTGGGGCATCGCGCGGACTGGTGCCAGCTCTACGTGCGCACCGACCCCGAAGCGCCCAAGCACAAGGGCATCTCCTGCCTGATTGTCGACATGAGACTGCCGGGCATCGAAGTCCGTCCGCTGGTAACGCTCAACGGCGACGCCGATTTCGCCGAGGTGTTCTTTCACGACGTGCGCGTGCCTGCGGACGCGTTGCTCGGTCCGCTGAACGGGGGATGGCAGGTGGCCACCACCACGCTCAGCCACGAGCGGGCCGGGGCCGCCCGGCTGTACGCCGAGATGCAGGTGCGGCTCGAAGAATTGACCGACGACATCGCCGCGCACAGCGACGCGCTCGAAGACCCCGTGACGCTGCGGCGCCTCGGCGAGATCGCGCTGCGCATCAAGTATCTGGAAGTGCTGTGCCAGCGGTCGATCTCGGCCACGCTGCATGGCGGTGACGCCTTCGGATCGGCGAGCCTCGCCAAGACCGTGTGGGGTGAGATCGGACAGGACATGGCCGCGTTGGCCTTTGACGTGCTGGGCACGAGCGGCGCCGGCGCGCCGTGGGCGAACTACCGCCTGACGTCGCGCTCGCTGACCATCGCGGGCGGTACCAGCCAGATCAACAAGAACATCACCGCCCAGCGGGTACTCGGGTTGCCCCGCAAATGAACCTCGAACTCTCCGACGAGCAGGTCGCGCTGCGCGACACCACCCGACGCTATCTCGCCGAAAAGGCTTCCATCGCCGACCATGTGCGCCCGCTGCTCGACGACCCGACCGGCGTCACCGAGCCCGTGTGGCGCGGCCTGGCCGGCCTCGGGACCACCGGTCTGCTGGTGCCGGAGGCCCACGGCGGCGCCGGCATGACGATGATCGAGGCCGGCATCGTTGCCGAAGAGCTCGGCGCCGCCCTGCACCCGGGGCCATGGTTGTCGACCGCGGTCGCCGCCGCCCGGGCGCTGACGCGGCTCGGGCCAACCGACGCCGCGGCCGAGCTGCTCAGCGGGATCTCCGACGGCACCACGGTCGCCACCGTCGGCTTCCTCGATGCCGAAAGCGCACCGGTGGCCGCGAGCCGGCAGGGCGATGACGTCGTCTTGCGGGGCGACATGACCGCCGTCCCCGACGTCGCCGCCGCGGACGTGCTGCTGGCGCTCGCCGGGGAAGGCGGCGGTCGAGGGCTTTTCGCGATCCGCACCGACTCGCCGGGTGTTTCGGTCGAGCCGGAGCGCGGCATCGACCAGACCCGCAAGCGCTTCCGGGTCACGCTCGACTCAGCGCCCGCGCGGCGGCTGGCCGAGGCCGCCCCCGGGGACGTCGCCGCGGTGA
>NZ_LZIX01000008.1:0-719 GCF_001666955.1 Mycobacterium sp. E735
GGTGTCTGCGTCGGGGTGTCGATCGTCCTGCCCGCCGCCGTGTGGGGGGTGCTGACACCGAGGCGCCCGTGGGCGTGGTTGGCGCTGGTGGTCGCCGGACTCGTGGTGGGCATCTTCATCACCCAGGGCAGGGGATTCGCCGCCAAGTACCAGGCCGTCGCGCTCGCCTGCGGGGCCGCCGCCGCCGTGTGCGCCGGAGTGGTCAAATACGCCATCGTGGAGCCGAAAGACGTTGTCAGCGGATTGCTTTGGCCCGCTGTAGCGGTGGCGGCCTTCGCCGCGTGCGGCCTGGCCGCGGCGCTGTTGGTGCCGACGGTGCGGTTCAGGCCGTTGATCCGGTTGACCGTGGAATGGGTGGAAGTGTTCGCGTTCATCGTGTTGCTGCCGGCGGCGGCGGCCCTGGGGGGGCTGTTCACGTGGATTCGGCACTGAAGCGCGCGGCGGCGGCGACCGCCGCCGTCACCCTGGTCGCGCTGTCCGCGAATATCCCTGCCGCGCAAGCCATCACACCCCCACAGGTCGATCCCGGCATGGTGCCGCCGGACGGGCCGCCGCGAAGCGACCAACCGATGCGGCGCGCCAACAGCTGCTCGACGCCCATCACCGTGCGCAACCCCGACGTGGCGCAGCTGGCGCCGGGCTTCAACCTGCTCAACATCAGCAAGGCCTGGCAATACAGCACCGGCAACGGCGTACCGGTGGCCGTGATCGACACCGGC
>NZ_LZIX01000009.1:0-3275 GCF_001666955.1 Mycobacterium sp. E735
CCTTGAGTGGCCTGCTCGATCCGGTCAGGCCGCAGGCCGCGACGCTGCCGCAGGCTCCGGCCCCGTTCGAGCCGTCCGCGGCGAGCAGCAACCTGCCGACCAAGCTCACGGGTTCGTTCGTCTCCGCCGCCCGCGGCGGCGTGAAGACGAACTACGTGATCGCCCTGCCACCCGGCCATACCGGGACACTGCGCCCCGTGATCGCCCTGCACGGCAAGGACGGCTCGAACGGGGCCGGAGCCTGCGGCAGCGTCGCGGCCTGCGGCCTGACCGGATCGAGCAGGCCACTCAAGGCGAACACGCCGGCGGCTCCCAGGCCGGCGCTGGCTCCCATCCGCAGCACCGCCCGGCGGGTCAGGTCAGGCATGATCGCAATAATGCCGCCCTGACCGGTGATTACCTGCCGAGCCACGCCGAAATGGAAGCATTGTGTGATCTGGCGTGACCTATCGGTCTCCAACCGGTTACCTGCGGTGCACCCGTTCGCCGCCTCGGGCGGCGCGAGGCGGCCGAGTTGCGGCGTCGTGATACGGCCATCATCATGGCGCCGGCCGGGGTGCCAATGCGGGGCCGTTCCGACCGTAAACCATTGCGCCGCAACGGAAGAGCGGCCGATCGCGGCGACGGCGCGGGCGGGCGAATGGACCACGAGCAGCGCGCGCTCGGACCGGGGCGACCGCCGCCGACCGGGGATGCAATCTCGACGTTTTCAACCCTCGCGGCCCGCACGCAAGTTTCGCAGGATGGAGCTTTCGTGCTTCCCGTCGTGGATTGAAAGAGGATTGAGGATGAGTCTGGCGTTCCACTGGTTTCTGCCGACCTACGGTGATTCCCGGAACCTGGTGGCGGGCGGACACGGCACGCCGATGTCCGGCGACCGGCCCGCCACGTTGCGCTATCTGCACCAGATCTGCGCGGCCGCCGAGGACAACGGCTTCGAGGCCGTGCTCACCCCCACCGGATTGTGGTGCGAGGACGCGTGGTTGACGACGGCGATGCTGGTCGAGGCCACCGAAACCCTGAAGTTTCTGGTGGCCTTCCGGCCCGGGTTGCTGAGCCCCACGCTGGCCGCCCAGATGGCCGGGACCTTCCAGCGCCACTCGGGTGGCCGGCTGCTGCTCAACGTCGTCACCGGCGGCGAACCCCACGAGCAACGGGCCTACGGAGACTTCCTGGACAAAGAAGCCCGGTACGCGCGCACCGCCGAATTCTTGGACGTGGTGCGCCGGCTGTGGACGTCGAAGACGCCGGTGACCTTTGCCGGAGAGCACATTCACGTCGAGGGTGCGCAGCTGAACAACCCGCCCGACCCGGTGCCCGCGGTGTTCTTCGGCGGATCGTCGGCGTCGGCCGGGCCGGTCGCGGCCCAGCATGCCGACGTGTATCTCACCTGGGGCGAACCGGTCAAGGCGGTCGGCCAGAAGCTGGACTGGGTGCGTGGCCTGGCCGTCGATGCCGGCCGAATCCTGCAGTACGGGTTGCGGATTCACGTCATCAGCCGCGATACGTCCGAGCAGGCGTGGGCCGAGGCCGACCGGTTGCTGGCCGCCGTCGACCCGGCCGACGTCGAGCGGGTGCAGGCCAGCCTGGCGCGCAGCGAGTCGGAGGGTCAGCGCCGCATGCTGGACCTGCACGGCGGCAGCAGCAACCGGCTGCTGGTCGGCCCCAACCTGTGGGCGGGGGTGGGACTGGTCCGCGGCGGCGCCGGCACCGCGCTCGTCGGGTCGCACGCCGAGGTCGCCGAGCGGCTGGCCGAGTACGCCAAGCTCGGCATCAACCACTTCATCCTGTCCGGGTATCCGCACCTGGAAGAGGCCTACTGGTTCGGCGAGGGCGTGCTGCCGTTGCTGGAGCGGATGGGCCTGTGGCACCACCCGAACCGTCAAGCCCACCCGGTCTCGGCGACGCCGTTCGCGGTCGCCTCGGCCCACTAAGCCATGGCGGCTACCTTGCCGGCGCCCGCGACCGGCGTGCCCCTCGGCGCGACCGCCGGCGCGGTCGACGAGTCCGGCGCGCAGCAACGCCGGCGCCTGCGCGTCGTCGTCGCGGCCAGCCTGTTGGGCACGACCGTGGAGTGGTACGACTTCTTCCTCTACGCGACCGCGGCGGGCCTGGTGTTCAACAAGGTCTTCTTCCCCAGCGAGAGCTCGCTGGTCGGCACGCTCCTGGCGTTCGCCACCTTCGCCGTCGGGTTCGTCATGCGGCCGGTCGGCGGGCTGGTGTTCGGCCACATCGGCGACCGGATCGGTCGCAAGCGCAGCCTGGCGCTGACCATGCTGATCATGGGCGTCGCCACCGCGCTGATCGGGGTGTTGCCCACCGCCGCCCAGATCGGGGTGTGGGCGCCCCTGCTGTTGTTGGCGCTGCGGATCCTGCAGGGGTTCGCCCTCGGCGGCGAGTGGGCGGGCGCGGTGCTGTTGGCGGTGGAGCACAGTCCCGCCGGCCGCCGCGGCCGGTTCGGGGCGATTCCGCAAATCGGACTGGCGCTCGGATTGGCTCTGGGCACAGGCATATTCGCGTTCCTGCAAATCGCCCTGGGACCGGCCCGATTCCTCGCCTACGGCTGGCGCATCGGTTTTCTGCTCAGCCTGGTGCTCGTCGTGATCGGCGTCGTGGTGCGGCTCCGGGTGGAGGAGACACCCGCCTTCCGGGAGCTGCGCGACCTCGAGGCCACCGCCACCGTGCCGATCCGCGAGATCGTGTGCGAACCCCGGTCCCGGCGAAACACCGTGCTGGGCTTGCTGTCTCGCTGGGCGGAGGGCTCGGCGTTCAACACCTGGGGCGTGTTCGCCATCAGCTACGCCACCGGCGCGCTGGGGTTCAATCGGGTGTCGGTGCTGGTGGTGGTGACCATCGCGGCCCTGCTGATGGCGGTGCTGCTGCCCGTGTCCGGGGCGCTGACCGACCGGTTCGGCGCCCGCCGGGTGTATCTGGCCGGGGTGGCCTGCTACGGCATCGCGGCGTTTCCCGCCTTCGCGCTGTTCGGCACGAGGAACCTGGTCTGGTTCGGGGTGGCGCTGATCATCGTGTTCGGTGTGGTGCACGCCCTGTTCTACGGGGCGCAGGGCACGCTGTATTCGTCGCTGTATCCCACCAGCACCCGTTACACCGGTTTGTCGTTCGTCTATCAGTTCTCGGGCATCTACGCCTCCGGGGTGACCCCGATGATCATGACCGCGCTGATCGCGGCCCTCGGTGGCGCGCCGTGGCTGGCGTGTGGGTACCTGGTGGCGACGGCCGTCATCAGCGTGCTCGCCACGGCGGCGATCCGGGAG
>NZ_LZIX01000010.1:0-1013 GCF_001666955.1 Mycobacterium sp. E735
TGCTCGAGGTGTTGCGCCGGCTCAGTCCGGGGGAGCGGGTCGCCTTCGTGCTGCACGACGTGTTCGGCGTCCCGTTCGACTCGATCTCCGAAACGGTAGGCCGCCCGGTCGGTACGTGTCGGCAGCTGGCGCGCCGTGCACGGGCGAAATTCGTTGCCGCTCAGCCTACAACGAACGTGGTGGCATCGAGCGAGCATCAGCTCGTCACCGAAAAATTCATCACCGCGTGCGCCAACGGTGACCTTGGCGCGTTGGCCGCCGTGCTGGATCCGACGGTGTGGGGCGTGGGCACGATCCTCGCCGACCCGGCGCCGCCCCCGCAGATCAATCACGGGCCGGACGCGGTGGCCACCAACCTGCTGCGGTACCTGTGGCCCGACGTCACGCTGGTCAGCGGTCCCGTCGGGCAACCGGTGCTGCTGGCGTTCAGCCACCGCCGGCTGTTTGCCGTCATCGTGCTGACGATCCGCGGGTCGAAGGTGGCGAAGCTCGAGGCGATCGCCGACCCGTCCGCACGGGCGGGCGAGGTCGCCGAGCAGGCCTAGCCCGGCCGCTGGTTCTCGGGCCGGGCCGCGAAGTAGCCGGCGATTGTCGCGGTGAGCTCCAGGAACTTCCGCCGCGTGGCGGCCGACATTTCGCGGCTCACATCGATGACGCCGCCCGGCCGCAGGTGCGGGTCGAAGGGGACCTCGATCACCGGCCGGCCGTGGTCGGTGAACTCCCGGGCCAGCTGCGCCCGCGTCCGTTTGTCGGCGTGCCCGTCGGAATCGTTGAGCACCACGACGGTGCTCTGCAGCAGAGTGTCGAAGCCCTGGTCGACCAGCCACTCCATGGTCCTGGCGGCGGCGGACGCCCCGTCGGCCCACGGCGAGGAGACCACGATCAGCGCGTCCAAGTCGCGCAGCACCTCCTGGGTGACCGGCGCGTCCATCGTCGAACCGCAGTCGATGACCGAGATCGCGAAGTGCCGGTCCAGGCGCAACGCGGCCTCCCGGTAGATCGCGGCGTCGAGC
>NZ_LZIX01000011.1:0-58674 GCF_001666955.1 Mycobacterium sp. E735
GCAGGACGTGCAGTTCTTCAACGAGTTCTACGCACTGGACCTGGTTCTGACGCAGACGCCGAGCGGCCCGGTCGCCACCGGCGTGGTGGCCTACGAGCTGGCCACCGGTGAGATCCACGTCTTCCACGCCAAGGCCGTGGTGCTGGCGACCGGCGGCTCGGGCCGGATGTACAAGACCACCTCCAACGCGCACACGCTCACCGGCGACGGCATCGGCATCGTGTTCCGCAAGGGACTTCCGTTGGAGGACATGGAGTTTCACCAGTTCCATCCCACCGGCCTGGCGGGGCTGGGCATCCTGATCTCCGAGGCGGTGCGCGGCGAGGGCGGGCGACTGCTCAACGGCGAGGGCGAGCGCTTCATGGAGCGCTACGCGCCGACCATCGTCGACCTGGCGCCCCGCGACATCGTCGCCCGCTCAATGGTTTTGGAGGTGCTGGAGGGCCGCGGCGCCGGCCCGCACAAGGACTACGTCTACATCGACGTGCGCCACCTCGGCGAGGACGTGCTCGAGGCCAAGCTGCCCGACATCACCGAGTTCGCCCGCACCTACCTGGGCGTCGACCCGGTGCACGAGCTGGTCCCCGTATACCCGACGTGTCACTACGTCATGGGCGGCATCCCCACCACCGTCACCGGACAGGTGTTGCGGGACAACACGTCCACGGTGCCGGGCCTGTACGCGGCCGGCGAGTGCGCGTGTGTGTCGGTGCACGGCGCCAACCGGCTGGGCACCAATTCGCTGTTGGACATCAACGTGTTCGGCCGTCGGGCCGGGATAGCCGCCGCGGACTACGCCGACGGGCACGACTTCGTCGACATGCCGCCCAACCCGGAGGCGATGGTCGTCGGCTGGGTCGGTGACATCTTGAGCGAGCACGGCAACGAGCGGGTGGCCGACATCCGCGGCGCGCTGCAGCAGTCGATGGACAACAACGCCGCCGTGTTCCGCACCGAGGAGACGCTCAAGCAGGCGCTGACCGACATCCACGCGCTCAAGGAGCGGTACTCGCGAATCACGGTGCACGACAAGGGAAAGCGGTTCAATAGCGACCTGCTGGAGGCCATCGAACTGGGCTTCCTGCTGGAGCTGGCCGAGGTCACCGTGGTCGGCGCGCTGAACCGCAAGGAGTCCCGCGGCGGGCACGCCCGGGAGGACTACCCGAACCGCGACGACGTGAACTACATGCGCCACACCATGGCCTACAAGCAGGGCAGCGACCTGCTGAGCGACATCGCGCTGGACTTCAAGCCCGTCGTGCAGACCCGCTACGAACCGAAGGAACGGAAGTACTGATGACCGACACGGTCGAGGCAGACATCGAGCGGGGACCCGAGCCGCCACTACCGCCGATCCCCGATGGCGCGGTCCTGGTGACCGTGAAGATCGCCCGGTTCAACCCCGACAACCCCGACGCCTTCGCGGAAACCGGTGGCTGGCAAAGCTTTCGGGTGCCCTGCCTGCCCAGCGACCGGCTGCTGAACCTGTTGATCTACATCAAGAGCTACCTGGACGGGACGCTCACCTTCCGGCGCTCCTGCGCCCACGGCGTGTGCGGTTCGGACGCCATGCGCATCAACGGCGTCAACCGGCTGGCCTGCAAGGTGCTGATGCGCGACCTGCTGCCCGAGAAGAAGGGCAAGCAACTCACCATCACGGTCGAACCGATCCGTGGGCTGCCGGTGGAAAAAGACCTGGTGGTCAACATGGAGCCGTTCTTCGACGCCTACCGCGCCGTCAAGCCCTACCTGGTCACCAGCGGCAATCCCCCTACGCGCGAACGCATTCAGAGCCCCACCGACCGCGCCCGCTACGACGACACCACCAAGTGCATCCTGTGCGCGGCCTGCACCACCAGTTGCCCGATCTTCTGGCATGAGGGCAGCTACTACGGCCCGGCGGCGATCGTCAACGCGCACCGGTTCATCTTCGACAGCCGCGACGAGGCCGCCGCCGAGCGCCTGGACATCCTCAACGAGGTCGACGGCGTGTGGCGCTGCCGCACCACGTTCAACTGCACCGAGGCCTGCCCGCGCGGCATCCAGATCACCAAGGCGATCCAAGAGGTCAAGCGCGCGCTGATGTTCACCCGCTGATCATCTGCGCGGGTCGCACAGCTCGTGATGATTGCTTCGGTTGCCGCCCAACCGCTTGGCCTCATACATCGCGGTGTCGGCGGCGGTGACCAACTCGGCCAGCAGCGATTGCGGTTCGGCTCCAGTGTCGTCGATCTGGGCGCAGGCGGTGCCGATGCTGGCCGTCACCCCCGCGGCCGACGCGGCGATGACCCGACACACCTGCGTGGCCAACGATTCGGCGTTGCAGGTCTTGGCGGTGCCGACCAGCAGGAATTCCTCACCGCCGCTGCGCGCCACCACCGCCTGGTCGTCGCAAGCGGCCAACAGGGCCTGGGCGACTTGAACGAGCGCCCGGTCCCCGGCGGCGTGACCGAGCCTGTCGTTGATCGCTTTGAAATGGTCGAGGTCGATCAGCATGACCACCAGGTGGGAGTCGATGCCCCGGCGCGCCACGATCATCCCGAGCGCCTCGTGCTGGAATGCGCGCCTGTTCAGCAGGCCGGTCAACGGATCCCGGTCGGCCTGCAGCAGATCTCCGGTCAAGGCGCGCATCAGGATCCGGATGGCCAGCGGTAGCGCGATGTTGACTTCGATCACCAGCCACAGATCCACCCCGGCGAGGCTGGGATGCCCGGATCTCGCGAGCGACAACGCCTCCCAGGATCCCACCGCGGCGGCCACCGCGAAGTTGTACAGCACCAATCCGGTGGTGTGAAAGAACGCCATGTAGGCGCCGAAGGTCGCAAAGGCGATGCAGCCGATCAGCGCGGCCAGCGGGTTCGGATGCGCGAGGCACGCCAGCGCGCTGGCGGTGTTGCACGTCAGGCCGAACGCGATGGACTGGCCGCGAGTCGGCCAGCGCCACGCCCACAGGAACACCCCCGCCACCCCGCCCGCGACGGCCACCCACATCATCGCCACCGGTACCGATCCGCGGGGACCGTCCGAGCCGGCCAGCAGGGCGATCAGGCACAACACCATCGATGCCGAAATGAACGCCATCACGGCCCGAGTGGCGCCGCTGAGGCCTCGCGAAGCGAGGTAGCCGGAGAGCCAGTCGTACTGATCGGCCCGCCGGCTAGACACCGCGGTCATCGTTGACTCGCAATCACACCACCGCTCATCGACGTCGAAAGGCTAGCCGCATGCTACGACTCTCCGGCGCCACGCGAGGCGCATTCCGTCCGTCACACTTTGGCGGCCCATCCCGTCTTCAGGGGTATGACACAGAGAACCCGCATCGAGCCCCTGTCCCCCCGGCGCGCCGGCCTGCTGACCCGCGCGATGTACCGGATCGCCAAGCGGCGCTACGGCCAGGTCCCCGAACCGTTCACCGTGACGGCCCACCACCGCAAGCTGATGGTCGCCGGCGCCGTGCACGAGACGATGATCGACCGGGCGTCCAAGGCGCTGCCGGTCGGCGTGCGTGAGCTGGCGGTGTTGTGGACCGCGCGCAGCATCGGCTGTTCGTGGTGCGTCGACTTCGGGTCCATGCTGCAGCGCCTCGACGGCCTGGACATCGAACGGCTCAAAGACATCGACAACTACGCCAGCTCACCACTTTTCACCGACGACGAGCGCGCCGCGATCCGCTATGCCGACGCGATGAGCACCGATCCGCACGCCGTCACCGACGAGCAGGTCGCCGACCTGCGCGCCCGGTTCGGCGATGCCGGCGTGATCGAGTTGACCTACCAGATCGGCGTGGAGAACATGCGGGCCCGGATGAACACCGCGCTGGGCATCACCGAGCAGGGCTTCAGTTCCGGCGACGCCTGCCGCGTGCCCTGGGCGGACGAAGTCGGGGGATAGCATCCCCCGATCGCCGGAAACGGACGTCTCGATCGCTCGCCGGCAGCGGCGCGGACGTGATCGCCCTCGCATGCAACGCCACCACGATCGAACGCGCGGCGGGCGCACCGGCATGCGTCGGGATGGTCGAGGCGACGGCTCGGACGCTGCGACGGCTCGACGTCCGCCGGGTCGGCCTGCTCGCGTCGAGCATCATGGTGTCGTCCGCGGCCTACGAGCGCGGCCTGGCCGAGGTGGGCATCACCGTCGTGGCGCCGGCCCCGTGCGATCAGGAGATCATCGACCGGTTCATCGAATCGCTTCGGCGGTCCCGGACTCCGATCCCCGTCCCGGGGCAATTCCTCCGGGCGATCGCCGCGATCGGCGACGACGTGGACGCGCTGCTGCTGGACTGCAATGAGCTCTTCGGTGTCGTCGACGCCGAGATGGCCGGCAAGCCCGTCGTCGACAGCGTGACCGCGCTGGTCGAGGAATCCGCACGCTTGTTGGTGAATCCGGTCGCCCCCACCCCCGCGGTGACCGACATTGAATCCATTGCCGCTAAACGCCCGTCCCACCGCTGGTCGCTATCGCGTTGGCGGCCACGCCGGCCGCAGCCCAGCGCCGGCGAACTCGTTCGCCTCGGCGATATCCCCTAGGGCGCAAGTCTTTTCGTTGCACACGCCGATCGCGAAAATCACATCGGCGTGTCTTGACGCCGGTCGTCGCCGACGGCGGCCTCAGCAACCGCCGCCGTCCGGTCGGTGCGACATTGAAGGCATCAGCGCCCACCGCAACGTTGTTCGCGCGCGAAAAGAGCGGCGGGTGAATCTTTTCGCAGAGATCCGAAAACCGCTCGAACGTCGTGATATACAGCGATTACTCCTGGGCTCGTCGCTAGTCACTACGGGATCGGCCACGGCGGACCGGGGGCCGGCTTGCCGGCGCATACAGGTTGCGGAACTGGTGCGAAGCCAAACGGAGGGGTATGAAGTCACCCTTGGACTGGTCGCTGATCGACTTCCCGGCGCAGGCGCTGATCGCGGTCTCGGTGGTCGGCCTCGTGGTCGCGCTGCTGTGGCGGCGCGAGCGCCGGTGGTGGCTACGGGCGGTGCCGCTGTGCGTGGCTATCGCGGCGGCGGTCGCGGCAGCCTGCTATTTCATAGTGAACTACCGCTGGCATCCCTACCCCGACATCATCCCGTGGACTCTGTTCGCGTGGGGCGGGCTCGCCGCCCTGGTGTCGTGCCTGTCGGCCGTCAGGATGCGTCGGTCCGGCTGGCCGGCACGCGCGCTGATGGTGCTGGGCGTGCTGTGGTCGGTGGTCGTGATCGCCGCGCAGGCCAACATCCACTACGCGGCGTTCACCACCGCACGCAAGCTGGTCAACCCGCTGCTGCACCCAGTCGGCGACCTGTCCTCGGTCACGCCGAGCCAGGCCAGCGCGGTGCGCGCCTCGGCGGGCGGCACCCTCGAACAGCTGTGGCAGCCGCCGGCGAACATGCCCACGGACGGCAAGGTGGTGAAGGCGTCGATTCCGGCTTCGGGAGGGTTCACCCCGCGTGAGGCGCTGATCTACCTGCCCCCGGCATACCTGGCGACGCCGCGGCCCGAATTGCCGGTGCTCGTGGTCATTCCCGGCGACCCGGGGGCGCCGCGCGACTGGATCGACAAGGTGCACATCGACGACGCGCTCGGCCAGTTCGCCGCGCAGCACAAGGGGCTGGCCCCGGTGGTGGTGATGGCCGACCAACAGGGCGTCGCGGAAAACAATCCCAGCTGCGTCGACTCCGCCTGGGGCAGGCCGCAGACCTACCTCGCCGAGGACCTTCCGCGCTGGGTGTCGGCGAACCTGCAAGTGAGCCGGGACCACCGGCAGTGGGGCGTCGGCGGCCTGTCGTCGGGAGGAACCTGCTCGCTGCTGGTGGCCCTTCGCGCCCCCGAGACCTTTCCGAACCTGGTGGACATGTCCGGGCAGCGCGAGCCGATCCTGACCAGCCACGCCGAAATCGTCGCCAAGTTGTTCAACGGCGACGAGGCCGCCTACAACAACGTCACACCGAAGGACATCATGGCCAAGCGGCAGTATCCCGACACCAACGCGCTGATCACGGCGGGCTCCGACGACCGGGTCTACAACCCCCAGCAGCGGGAGATCTACGAGGCCTGCCGGCAGGCCGGCATGAAGGCGCAGTGGCAGGAATTTCCCGGGGGGCACACCTTCGCCGTGTTCCGGGCCTCGTTCGAAGCGGCGATTCCCTGGCTGGCGACGCGCACGGGGCTGACCCAATGACCGCCGCGGTGCTCGACGCACCGACCGCGGTGCTCGACAAGCGCGCCGTCGTGCAGCACAACGCGCGGCGGGCGCTCGCGCTGCTGCGGCAGTCGCCGGTAACCGTCGGGCTGGTCGTCGCGCTGTGGGTGCTCGGCGCGATCACCCACGCGTGGTCGGTGTGGTCGAACAACACCGAGAACTCGCCGGGCATGCCCCACGGCCTCGTTTCGAAAGTCGCCGTCGGCACGTCCCAGCTGGAGCGCGGCTTCTGGTGGACCCCGTTCACCGCCGGGCTGTGGAACGTGTCGCTGGCCGCCTACGTGGTCGCCACGCTGTTCACCCTGGCCGTGGGCGTTTCCGCCGAACGGTTGCTCGGTCCTCGCCGGACCGCGCTGTTCCTGGTGACCGGCCAGGTGCTGAGCAGCCTGCTCGGCGTCGGTGCCGTCGCGCTGCTGGCACACACCGGTGACTCGTGGTTGACCAACCTCGACAAGGAGGTCGCGGTCGGCACCACGCCGGCGCTGGTCTGCCTCGCCGTGGTGATGACGTTCAAGCTGTCGGCGCTCTGGCGACGCCGGCTGCGATTGGTGATGTTCAGCGGCGTAGTGGTGTTCGCGCTGTATTCGGGCACCCTGCTCGACGTCTTGCGGGTTTTCGGCGCGGTGGTCGGACTGCTGCTGGGCTGGCTGCTCTACCGCTCGGAAGCGCGCGCCGCCGTCTCGCCGCCCTCACGCTCGGAGTCCAGGGTGCTGGTGGGCACCGTGGTCGCGGCCACGGCGTTCGGCCCGCTGCTGACCCTGCTCGGTTCCACCGGCGCCTGGCTCGCCTACCCCGGCTACGGCCCGCTGCGGATCTTGCAATCGCTGTTCGCCTCGCCCGCCGAGGACAGCGAGCGCATGCATCAGCTGTGCGCCGACCCCGGGTTGAGTGAAGCGTGCCGGCTGGCGGTCTCGCAGACCTTGGGGACGGGTGTGGGCTCGGCGATCACCTCGGTGGGCCCGGCGCTGCTGTTGCTGGCGGCCGCGGTCGGGTTGCGCCGCGGGCGCCGCTTCGCGTGGTGGCTGGCGCTACTGCTCAACGCCGCCCTGGTCGCGGGCAGCGCCTGGTTCGCCGTGCTGTGGACCCGCGATGCGGCCGACGCGGGATCCGTCGTGCACGACGCGGACGACACCTATTCGTTCGCCCACGACACGTTGATTCTCATCGCGCCGATCGTGGTCCCCTGCCTGATGATCGCGTTGTTGCTGTTCACCCGGCCGTTGTTCACGGTGACCGCACCACGGGCCACCTATCTGCGGCTGGGGCTGGGTCTGGCCGCCACCGCCGCGCTCACCGCCGGCGGCTACCTGTTGATCGCCTATTGGGAGCGCAAGGAATTCGACCCCCCGCCCAACCTTTCTCAGCTGATCTCCGATCTGCCGACCCGCTATCTGCCGCCGGCCTACGAACTGGCGCACAGCGCAAAGTTCCTGCCCAACAGCGGGCTTGCGCTGCTGGCATGGGAGTTCTGCGGCGCCGTGTTCTGGGTGATGCTGCTGGCCGGCCTGCTGGTCAGCTTCTGGCGGGCCAGCGTCGTCGTCGACGACGAGGCACGGACCCGGGCGCGGAACCTGATGGTGGCCAACAGCGGATCGTCGCTGGCCTACATGAGCACCTGGCCGGGCAACGTGTACTGGTTCACCGAGGACGGGCACGCGGCATTCGCCTACCGCGTTGTCGCCGCCGTGGCGCTGACCACCGGGGGCCCGCTGGGCGATCCGGGTGCGCGGGCGGACGCGCTACGTGGCTTCGAGCGGTTCTGCGACCGCAACGGCTGGACGGCGTGCATGTACAGCATCACCGAGGACGTCCGCGACCGCGCGGTGGAGCTGGGGTGGTACGCGGTGCAGGTGGCCGAGGACACCGTGGTGCCGTTGGCCGAGCTGGAGTTCAAAGGCAAGAAGTGGCAAGACATTCGCACCGCGCTGAACAAGGCGGCCAAAGAGGGCATCCGCGCCGAGTGGACGAGCTACCCGGAGGCGCCGCTGTCGATACGCGACCAGGTGCGGGTGATCTCCGAGGAGTGGGTGGCCGACAAGGGCATGCCCGAGATGGGTTGGACGCTGGGCGGTTTGGACGAGCTCGACGACCCGACCGTGCGCTGCCTGATCGCCGTGGACGAGCAGTGGATCGTGCACGGCATCACCAGCTGGTTGCCGGTCTACCGGGACGGGCAAACGGTCGGCTGGACGCTGGACTTCATGCGCAGGCGAGGCAGCAGTCCCTTCAAGGGCGTGATGGAGTTCTTGATTGCCTCTGCGGCACAGAGCTTTCGGGAGGAGGGCGCGGAGTTCCTCAGCCTCTCCGGGGCCCCGCTGGCCCGGCTGGCGCGGGGCAACGAGGTCACGGCGCTCGACCGCATCCTCGATGTCACCGGCAAAGCGCTCGAGCCGGTGTACGGGTTTCGCTCGCTGCTCAGCTTCAAGGCCAAGTTCCAGCCCGAGTACCGGCCCCTGTACATGGCCTACCGTGACCCGTCGACGCTGCCCGCGATCGCCAACGCGATCAGCCGCGCTTACCTACCGCACCTCACCGCGCGCCAGGGGATTCGGCTGGCGCGCAAGCTCGCCCGAAGATAGTCACGCCCGCTGGTCGGGTGTCAGGGCCGGCGCAGCGGAGAGCCGCCGAACTTGTCCGGGTTGGCGATATCCCAGAGCGCGCTGACCTTTCCGTCGCGCACCGTCACCGCCATGATCCGCGGCAACATCTCCCGATACCCGTCGGCAGCAGCGCGGCCGGCGGTGTAGATGCCGAGCTCGCCGTTGACCAGCCCCAGCTCGTACGAGGTGAACATCCCCGGGCCGTACCGCTGCGCCAGGCCCAGCATGAACCGGACCACCTTGTCCGGGCCGCGGATGGTCTGAACGGCCGTGGGCGCCTTGCCGTTCGAATCGCCGGTGAAGGTGACATCGGGATGCAGCAGCGAGACCACGGTGTCCAGGTCGCCGGCGGCCATCGCGGCCATCAGCCGGCCGACCACCTCGTCGTGCGAGGGGTCGGGCCTGGGCGGCGGGGCCGCGCTGACGGCCTTGCGGGCCCGCGACGCCAGCTGCCTCGCGGCGGCCTCGCTGATGCCGAGCACCTCGGCGATCTCCGCGAACGGCACCGCGAACCCGTCGTGCAGCACGAAGGCCACCCGCTGATCGGGCGACAGCCGCTCCAGCACCACCATCGCCGCGAACCGGGCGTCCTCGCGGGAAACGACCGCCGAGAGCGGGTCCGCCCGGTCGAAGCCGGTCACCACCGGCTCCGGCAGCCAGTTCCCGGTGTAGGTCTCGCGCCGGTGCGCGGCCGAGCGCAACTTGTCCAGGCCCAGCCGGCTCACCACCGTGGTCAGCCAGGCCCGCAGGTCGGTGATTTCGGCACCCTGCCGGTCCCAGCGCAGCCACGCCTCCTGCACGATGTCCTCGGCGTCGGCGACCGTGCCGGTGAGCCGGTAGGCGACCGCCATCAGGTGGGGTCGCAGGGCTTCGAATTGTGAGACCTGTTCGGTCCCGGTCATATCGCGAGCCTAGCGCGGCGACGGCGAGCGCCGAAACGGCGCGAGTAAGGAGCCACGCCATCAAATCCAGCGCGGCGACGGCGAGCGCCGAAACGGCGCGAGTAAGGAGCCACGCCATCAGAGCCGGCGGCTAGTCTCACAGACACCATGACAGAGCACCTGTGGCTGCACTTCGCCCGGCACGGCGCCGGCATCACGCCGCCCATCATCGTCCGCGGCGAGGGCGTGACCATCTTCGACGACCGGGGCAAAAGCTACCTCGACGCGCTGTCGGGGCTGTTCACCGTTCAGGTCGGCCACGGTCGCACCGAACTCGCCGAGGTCGCCGCCCGGCAGGCGAGCACACTGGCGTACTTCCCGCTTTGGGGCTATGCCACCCCGACCGCAATCGAGCTCGCCGAGCGCCTCGCAGGCTATGCCCCGGGCGGGCTCAACCGGGTGTTCTTCACCACCGGCGGGACGGAGGCCGTGGAGACCGCGTGGAAACTGGCCAAGCAGTATTTCAAGCTGACCGGCAAACCCGGTAAGCACAAGGTGATTTCGCGGTCGATCGCCTACCACGGCACCACCCAGGGAGCCCTGGCGATCACCGGCCTGCCCGCGTACAAGGCGCCCTTCGAACCCGTGACACCGGGTGGCTTCCGGGTGCCCAACACGAACTTCTACCGCGCGCCCGAGCCGTTTGCCAACGACCCCAAGGGCTTCGGGCGGTGGGCCGCCGACCGGATCGCGGAGGCCATCGAGTTCGAGGGCCCCGAGACCGTCGCCGCGGTGTTCCTGGAGCCGGTGCAGAACGCGGGCGGCGCCATTCCCCCTCCGCCGGGCTATTTCGAGCGGGTGCGCGAAATCTGCGACTCCTACGACGTGCTGCTGGTGTCCGACGAGGTGATCTGCGCGTTCGGCCGGATCGGGTCGATGTTCGCCTGCGACGACCTCGGTTACGTGCCCGACATGATCACTTGCGCCAAGGGCCTGACGTCGGGCTACTCGCCGCTGGGCGCGATGATCGCCGACGAGCGGCTGTTCGAACCGTTCAACGACGGCGCCACCGTCTTCCCGCACGGCTATACCTTTGGCGGACATCCGGTTTCGACGGCAGTGGGGCTGGCCAACCTCGACATCTTCGAGCGTGAGGGCCTCAACGACCACGTCAGGAAGCACGCGTCGGCCTTCCGCGCCACGCTGGAGAAGCTCTACGACCTGCCCATCGTCGGCGACGTCCGCGGCGAGGGGTTCTTCTACGGCATCGAGCTGGTGAAGGACAAGGCGACCAAGGAAACGTTCAGCGCGCAAGAGTGCGAACGGGTGCTGCACGGCTTCGTGTCGCCGGCGCTCTTCGAGGCGGGCCTGTACTGCCGCGCCGACGATCGCGGCGATCCGGTGGTTCAGGTGGCGCCGCCGCTGATCAGCGGTCAGGCCGAATTCGACACCATCGAATCCATCCTGCGCGGCGTGCTCGGCGAGGTGCCTGGAAAGCTTTAGACGCGCTTCACCGCGTCGGCGGCGATCAGCACCTCACGCGAATGCGCGGCGTTCGGGTTGCTGACCATCCGCGACACCGCGTTGCACAGCCAGGTGAGCGCCTCGCGCAGGCCGGCGTCGGGCGTCGCGTCTCGATGGTGCTGCAGTTCGATCAGCACACTTTCCAGGCCGGAGCGCCGGACCTGCGACGCCTTCTCGACCTCCCTGAGCAGTTGTTGCAGCGACCGCGGAGCGTCGCTCTTGCGCCGCCGACGAAACGAGAATCGATCGTTGGGAATGTCTTGGCCCTCGCGGTTCGGCGGAAGATTCGGCGCCGCCACGGTGGCGGCATGCTCAGCGTAGTGGCTCCCCCGCGTTGCCGCCGCCCGACGGCGTCGCAACTTCCGTCTCACCAGTCACAGCGCGGCTCCCTCGAATCGCGCCCGCGATCGCCTAATGTGCACAGGCAATGGACTTCCTACGCCCCGCGTCATGCCTGGCAGCGGCCCTTTTCGTGGCCGCCGCTCCGGTTGCCGTCGCCGCGCCGATCGCGAGTGCCGAGCCCGGCGCCGAGCCCAACGCCGCCACCGCCAACTGCCCCTTCAAGGTGAACACCCCGCCCGCGGTCGACTCGTCGGAGGTCCCGCAAGCCGGTGATCCGCCGATCCCGCTGGCCGTGCCGCCGAAGCCGGTTGGCGGCGAGGCGCTGAGCAGCTGCGGCATCGTCGCCGCGCCCGATACGCCACCGCTGCCGACCGACGTCTCCGCCGACGCGTGGCTGGTGGCGGACCTGGACAGCGGCGCGGTGGTCGCGGCCAAGGACCCGCACGGCCGGCACCGGCCCGCCAGCATCATCAAGGTGCTGATCGCGATGGCGTCCATCAACGCGCTCAACCTGAACAAGTCGGTGCCCGGCACCGCCGACGACGCGGCCGCCGAGGGCACCAAGGTCGGCGTCGAGGAAGGCGGGGTCTTCACCGTCAACCAGTTGCTGCACGGCCTGCTGATGCACTCCGGGAACGACGCCGCGCACGCGCTGGCCATGCAGCTCGGCGGCATGCAGCAAGCCGTGGAGAAGATCAACGTGCTGGCCGCCAAGCTCGGCGGCAAGGACACCCGGGTGGCCACGCCGTCGGGGCTGGACGGGCCCGGCATGAGCACGTCGGCCTACGACATCGGCCTGTTCTACCGCTACGCCTGGCAGAACCCGACCTTCGCCGACATCGTCGCGACGCGGACGTTCGACTTCCCCGGCCACGGCGACCATCCCGGCTACGAACTGGAGAACGACAACCAGCTGCTCTACAAGTACCCGGGCGCCTTGGGCGGCAAGACCGGCTACACCGACGACGCCGGCCAGACGTTCGTGGGCGCCGCCAACCACAACGGGCGACGCTTGATGGCGGTGTTGCTGCACGGGACGCGGGTGCCGATCGCCCCGTGGGAGCAGGCCGCGCACCTGCTGGACTACGGCTTCAGCACGCCACAGGGCACCCAGGTCGGCAACCTCATCGAACCCGACCCCTCGCTGGCGCCCGCCAAACGCGACAGCGCCGCCGACCGGCAGGCCAACGGCGCCGAGGCAGCCGGGCTGATTCCCTCCGCGGACGCGCTGCCGATCCGGGTGGGCGTCGCCGTCATCGGAACGATCATCGTGTTCAGTCTGATCATGGTGGCGCGCGCGATGAACCGCCGGCCACAGCATCGTTGACCGTAGAAGTTTGCTGTGGCACCGTCTTGCGGATGAGCGAAGCCCTGTATGAGGACCCCGGCCTCCGGCTCGACGAGGACGGCATCACCATCCGGCGCTACTACTTCCCGTTTGCCAACCCGAAGCGCATCCCGTACGGCAGGATCCAGGGCGTCAAGGCCGAGCAGATGACGTGGAACAGCGGCAAAGGCCGGATCTGGGGCGCGGGCGACCCGCGGTACTGGTTCCCGCTGGACGTCCGCCGGGGCCGCAAGCGAACGCTTCTGGTGCTCCACCTCGGACGCCGGGTGCGCCCGTGCATCAGCCCCGACGACCCCGAGCGTGTCATCGAGGTGCTGCGCGATCGGCTGCGGACTGCGAAGTCCCCATAGCGATTAGCTGACAGCGCCGACGGCGAGTGCGTCGATCCCGTCGGCGGCGACACTAAACTCACCCAGATGACCAACGCCCGGCGCGGCCTGGCGGTCGCGCTGACCGCCGCGAGCGTGGGCCTGATCTACGGCTACGACCTGTCCATCATCGCCGGCGCGCAGCTGTACGTCACCGAGGACTTCGGGCTGTCCACGCGGCAACAAGAACTGCTGACGACGATGGTGGTGATCGGGCAGATCGCCGGGGCGCTCGGCGCGGGCGTGCTGGCGAACGCGATCGGGCGGAAGAAGTCGGTGGTGCTGCTCCTGGTCGCCTACGCGGTGTTCGCTCTGCTGGGCGCGCTGTCGGTGTCCCTGCCGATGCTGTTGACGGCCCGGCTCCTGTTGGGCCTGACGCTGGGCGTGGCGGTGGTGGTGGTGCCGGTGTACGTGGCGGAGTCCGCCCCGACCGCGGTGCGCGGCTCGCTGCTGACGGCCTACCAGCTTGCCATCGTCAGCGGGCTCATCGTCGGCTACCTGACCGGCTACCTGCTGGCCGGGTCGCACAGCTGGCGCTGGATGCTGGGACTGGCCGCCGTGCCCGCCATCGTGTTGCTGCCGTTGCTGATTCGCGCGCCCGACACGGCGCGGTGGTACGTGCTCAAGGGCCGCCTCGAGGAGGCCCGCCGGGCGCTGCTGCGCGTGGAGCCCAACGCCCGCGTCGACGAGGAACTCGCCGAGATCGGCCGCGCGCTCGGCGAGGGCTCCCGCGGTCACAAGGGCGGCTGGTCGGAGATGCTGCGGCCGCCGTATTCGCGCGCCACCGCTTTCGTGATCACGCTCGGCTTTCTGATCCAGATCACCGGCATCAACGCGATCATCTATTACAGCCCGCGGATCTTCCAGGCCATGGGCTTCACCGGAAATTTCGCGCTGCTGGCGCTGCCGGCCCTGGTTCAGGTCGCCGGGCTGGCGGCCGTGGGCGCGTCGCTGCTGCTGGTCGACCGGCTGGGCCGGCGCCCAATCCTGTTGTCCGGCATCGCCATGATGATCGCCGCCGACGTCGTGCTGATGGCCGTGTTCGGGCGGGGCATCGGCGGCGCGGTCCTCGGATTCGCCGGCATCGTGCTGTTCATCTTCGGCTACACGATGGGCTTCGGCTCCCTGGGCTGGGTGTACGCCAGCGAGAGCTTCCCGTCCCGGCTGCGCTCCATCGGGTCGAGCACGATGCTGACCTCGAACCTGGTGGCCAACGCGATCGTCGCCGCCGTCTTCCTCACCATGCTCCATTCCCTCGGCGGCGCGGGAACTTTCGCGGTGTTCGCGTCCCTGGCTGCGGTCGCGTTCGTCGTGGTCTACCGGTACGCGCCGGAGACCAAGGGCCGCCAACTCGAGGAGATCCGCTACTTCTGGGAAAACGGCGGCCGATGGGACTGATCGCCGCGGGCACGATGGTGCTCGACGGATGGGTCCGCCGGCCGGGATGGCTCGAGACGGACGGGCCGCGGATCGTGGCGTGCGGCGCCGGGGCCCCGCCCCGCCCGGCCGACGACGCCTTCCCCGATGGGGCCGTGGTCCCCGGTTTCATCGACATGCACGTGCACGGCGGCGGCGGGGCGTCCTACACCGACGGCCCCACCGACGGCGAGGGCATCGCCGGTGCGGCGGAATTCCACCTGCGGCACGGCACCACGACCACGCTCGCCAGCCTGGTGAGCACCTCGCCGGCGGAGTTGCTCGCCGGCGTGCGCGCGCTGGCCGAAGCCGCCCGGCACGGGATCGTCGCGGGCATCCACCTGGAGGGGCCGTGGCTGAGCCGGGCCCGCTGCGGGGCGCACGACCCCGCGCTCCTGCGCGCCCCGGATCCGGCGGAGGTCGACGCCGCGCTGGCCGCGGGCGGCGGCGCGATCCGGATGGTCACGCTCGCCCCGGAGCTGCCCGGCGCCGACGAAGCGATCCGCCGCTTCCGCGACGCCGGAGTCGTTGTGGCGGTGGGGCATACGGACGCCACCTACGAGCAGGTCGAACGCGCCATCGCGCAGGGCGCCACGGTCGGCACCCACCTGTTCAACGCGATGCCGCCACTGCACCATCGCGAGCCCGGGCCGGCGCTCGCCCTGCTCCGGGACCCGGGGGTCACCGTCGAGCTGATCGCCGACGGCGTGCACGTGCACCCGGCCGTCGTGGACGCGGTGATCGCGGCCGCGGGGCCCGACCGGGTCGCCCTTGTCACCGACGCCATCGCCGCGGCCGGCCGTGGGGACGGGCCGTTTCGCCTCGGCGCGGTGGCCGTCGACGTCGTCTCGGGGGTGGCACGGGTGCGGGGGACGTCGACGATCGCGGGCAGCACCGCCACGATGGACGCGCTCTTTCGCAACGTCAACGCCGGTGCGGGGCTGGCCGCCGCGGCGCTGACGACCTCGGGTACCCCGGCGCGGGCGCTCGGCCTCGAGCGGATCGGCTTCCTGCGCTCCGGCTATGACGCGAATCTGGTTGTGCTGGACGGTGATCTGCGGGTTACGGCGGTCATGGTCGCCGGCCGTTGGCGGGTAGGCCGCTAACGAAGCCGCCGGGTGATGCGGGAAAGGGCCAGCGCCCCAACGGCTCCCATCGCCATCGCGGTCAACGTCTGGCGCGTGCCGATGCCGTCGTCGAGCTGCACACGGGGGGCGATGATCGCCGGCGCGGGAGGGGCGACGTGGCGGGTGCGCGGGTGACCGGAGGCCGTCGCCGCCCACGCCGTGCAGAAGAGCACCAGGTATGAGGTGACGTAGGCGAACACCATCAGACCCAGCACCGGGCCGAACGTCGCGCCCGCGGGGCTGCGCAGCACCGCCCGCAGGTACAGCGATCCCACCTGTTTGAAGATCTCGAACCCGACCGCCGCCATCAGCGCGGCCCGCATCGAATCGGTCAGGCTGACCTTCTCGCGCGGCAGCCGGGCGATCATCCAGGCGAACAACAACCACGACACCGCCGTCGAGATCACGATCGACAGCAGCCAGAAGAACCAGTCGAACACCACGAGTTGCGGTATGCCGAGCCATTTGAGCAACGCCGCCAACGGCGCGTCATGGCCAATGGTGGTCAGGCCGACGGTGGCCACGATCACCGCGAACGTCCCGAGCATGGCCAACAGATCGGAGAACTTGTTGTGGACGAAGCCGGGCGACTCGATGCGCTCGTCCCACCACATCTCCGTCAGCGCCTGCCGCAGATGCGATATCCAGCCCAGGCCCGCCCAGACGGCGGTGGCCAGGCCGATGACACCCACCGACGTGCGCGCGGCGATCGCGGAGTTCATCAGATCCAGCAGCTGGTCCCCCAGCGCGCCGGTGACCTGGGACCGGATATGGTCGTCGATCGTCTTCAGCAGCTCCGGGCGCCGGGCCAGGATGAACCCGAAGGCCGCGAAACCCACCATCAGCAAAGGGAATAACGCGAAGATCGTGTAATAGGTGAGGCCGGCCGCGAAGAACCCCCCGTTGCGGTCGTCGAAGCGCTGGTAGGCGCGGATGACGTGGTCGAGCCAGCCGTGCCGGGCCCGCAACCGGTCGAGGATTCCGGGCTTTGCAGGTTCGGTCATGAGGAGTTCTTACCCCGCGCCACCGCAGGGATCCCAGCTTGTGGCGGCGCGTCGGCGGCCGGCTGCACCCCCGGGGCGATGATCCCCGGCGGGTCTGCCTGCCGGGCGCGGGGGCCGTCCCACGCCGTCGCGGCCCAGGCGGTACTGAACAGCACCAAGAGCCAGGTGACGTACGCGAACGCCAACAAACCCAGCACCGGACCGAAGGTGGCCCCGGCGGCGCTGCGCAGCACGATCTTCAGGTAGAGCGATCCCAACAGCTTGAACAACTCGAACCCGGCGGCCGCAATCAAGCCGGCCTCCATCGACGTGACGATGCCGACCGACTCGCGCGGCAATCGCACGATCACCCAGCTGAACACCAGCCACGACACCGCGAACGCCGTCAGCACCGAAATAACTCGGAATACCCAGTGAAACACCGAAAGTTCCGGTATACCAAGCAATTTCAGCGCAGCTCGCATTGGCTTCTCGTGTCCCAGCGCGGACAGTCCCATGGTGATCACGACCACTACCAACGTCCCCACCACGGCGGCCAGATCGGACAGTATCGTGCGGACGAAACCCACGGAGTCCACTGGGTGCTCCCATATTCGGCCCAGCGCCTCCCGGAGGCGATACATCCACGTTTGGCCCAGCCAGGCCGCGACTACCAACCCGATCACACCAACGGATGCACGGGCCGCGATCGCCGAATGGATCAGGTTGACCAGGTGCTGCCCCAACTCGGGGGACACCCAGGACCGGACGTGTTCGTCGATCGTGCCCAGTAGCTCAGGATGACGCGACAATCCGAAGCTACCCAGCGCGAAACCGACCATCAGCAAGGGAAATAACGCGATAAGCGTGTAGTAGGTGAGGCCGGCCGCAAGCAGGTTGCCACTGCAATCCCTGAAGTGAAAAAAGGCGCGGATGACGTGGTCGAGCCAGCCGTGCCGGGCCCGCAGCCGACCGAGGAGGCCTGCCTTGGCCGGCTCGCTCATGGTGAACTCATCCTCGCTGCGGAAGGAACCCTAACCGATCGTAGACCCGCCGAACGGTCTTGCCTGCGACATCCTCGGCGCGCTCGGCCCCGACCGCGAGCACGCCCTCCAATTCGGCTGGGTCGGCCAGCAATTCGTCGACGCGCGCCTTGATCGGGCTGACGAACTCGACGACCGCCTCGGCGGTGTCCTTCTTCAGGTCGCCGTAACCCCGTCCTGCGTAACCCTCGACGAGCTTGTCGATGGCCACGCCGGTGACCGCCGACTGGATGGTCAGCAGGTTCGACACGCCCGCCTTGGCCTCGGTGTCGAAGCGGATCTCGCGCTCGCTGTCGGTGACCGCCGAACGAATCTTCTTCGCGGACGCGGCGGGGTCGTCGAGCAGGTTGATCAAGCCGGCGTCGGTGGCCGCGGACTTGCTCATCTTCGACGTCGGGTCCTGCAAGTCGTAGATCTTGGCGGTGACCTTGGGGATCAGCAGATCGGGCACCACGAAGGTGTCGGGGAACCGGCTGTTGAACCGCTGCGCCACGTCGCGCGCCAGCTCCAGATGCTGGCGCTGGTCCTCGCCCACCGGAACCAGTTCGGCGTCGTAGGCCAGGACGTCGGCGGCCTGCAGCACCGGATAGGTGAACAGGCCCACGGTGGTGGAGTCGCCGCCCTGGCGGGCCGACTTGTCCTTGAACTGCGTCATCCGCGACGCCTGCCCGAACCCGGTGAAGCAGCCCAGCACCCAGGCCAGCTGAGAGTGGGCGGGCACGTGGCTCTGCACGAAGATGGTGCTGCGGGCGGGGTCGATGCCCAGCGCCAGATACTGGGCCGCCGTCACCAGGGTCCGGCGGCGCAGCGCCTCGGGGTCCTGGGGAATGGTGATGGCGTGCAGGTCGACGACGCAGAAGAAGCACTCGTGTTGGTCCTGCAGCGCGACCCACTGGGTGATGGCACCCAACGCGTTCCCGAGGTGGAGCGAGTCGGAGGTGGGCTGCACGCCGGAGAAAATCCGGCCGGATCCGGTAGCGGTGCTCATGATGCACCGATCTTTTCACGCGGGTCTTGCCGGGCATGCGCCGCCGCCGAGTGCGCGGCTGGCTTCACCCTCGCCGCCGAGTATGCGGCCAGCCGCACACTCGCGAGCGCGCGGCGCCCGGCCGGCCGGGCGCTCGCTTGCGGTACCGGCGGTACCGCATTTAATGTCGGCGGTATGGGGAGCAAGAGGATCAACAGCAACACGGGGACGCGGCCACCGATCCATCTCGGCTCGGGCGAGCCGGTCCTGCTGCTGCACCCGTTCCTGCTGTCCCAGGCGGTCTGGGAGGACGTCGCCCGGCGGCTGGCCGACACCGGACGGTACGAGGTGTTCGCCCCGACGATGGCCGGCCACAACGGCGGCCCCTCCGCGGGGACCTGGTTCCTGTCCTCGGCGGTCCTGGCCGACCACGTGGAACAGCAGATGGACGAGCTGGGCTGGGACACCGCCCACATCGTGGGCAACTCGCTGGGTGGCTGGGTCGCGTTCGAACTCGAGCGGCGCGGGCGGGCGCGCAGCGTCATGGGCATCGCCCCGGCCGGTGGGTGGACGCGTTGGAGCCCGGCGAAGTTCGAGGTGATCGCCAAGTTCATCCTGGGCATTCCGCTGCTGGTGCTGGCCTGGCTGTTCGGCCCGAAGGTGATGCGCCTGCCGTTCAGCCGCCAGCTGGCCACCTACGCGATCAGCGCGCGGCCCGACGGGGTCACCGACGAGCAGCTGCTCGGCTGCATCGACGACGTCGCCCACTGCCCCGCCTACTTCCAGCTGCTGGTCAAGTCGCTGCTGCTGCACGGCCTGCAGGAGCTGGCCGAGAACGCCGTCCCGGCGCACCTGGTGATCTGCGAAAAGGACCGGATCGTGCCCGCCCCCCGGTTCAGCAGGCATTTCACCACCCACCTGCCCGACGACCACCAGGTCACCGAGCTCGACGGCGTGGGGCACATCCCGATGTTCGAGGCGCCGGACCGCGTCGCGGGACTGGTCATCGCGTTCCTCGACGAGTGCAACGCGGCGAGCCGCGGCGCCAACCCGTCGGCTAGCTGACCAGCTTCTTTTCCAGGTTCTCGGCGATCGAGTTGAGGAACTCCTCGCTCTGCTGCCATTCCTGCTTGGGGCCGATGAGGATGGCCAGGTCCTTGGTCATCTTCCCGCTCTCGACCGTGGAGACCACCACGTCCTCGAGCGTCTGCGCGAACTCGATCACCTCGGGGGTGTCGTCCAGCTTGCCGCGGTGCGCCAACCCGCGCGTCCAGGCGAAGATCGAGGCGATCGGGTTCGTCGAGGTCGGCTTGCCGGCCTGATACTGGCGGAAGTGCCGGGTGACGGTGCCGTGCGCGGCCTCGGCCTCGACCGTCTTGCCGTCGGCGGTCATCAGCACCGACGTCATCAGCCCCAGTGAGCCGTAGCCCTGCGCGACGAGGTCGGACTGGACGTCGCCGTCGTAGTTCTTGCAGGCCCACACGTACCCGCCCTCCCACTTGAGGCAGGCGGCCACCATGTCGTCGATCAGCCGGTGCTCGTAGGTCAACCCCTCGGCCTCGAACTTGTCCTTGAACTCCTCGTCGTAGATGCGCTGGAACTCGTCCTTGAACATGCCGTCGTAGGCCTTGAGGATGGTGTTCTTCGTGGACAGGTACACCGGCCACTTGGCGTTCAGGCCGTACGAAAGGGAGGCGCGGGCGAAGTCGCGGACGGATTCCTTGAAGTTGTACATCCCCATCACGACGCCGCCGTCGTCGGGAATGGACACCACCTCGTGCACCATCGGCTCGCTGCCGTCGGACGGCGTGAACGTGATCGACACGGTGCCGGGTTTGTCGACCTTGAAGTTGGTCGCCCGGTACTGGTCGCCGAACGCATGCCGGCCGATGACGATCGGCTTGGTCCAGCCGGGCACCAGGCGCGGCACGTTGGAGATCACGATGGGCTCGCGGAAGATGGTGCCGCCCAGGATGTTCCGGATCGTGCCGTTGGGCGACAGCCACATCTTCTTCAGGTTGAACTCGGAGACACGGGCCTCGTCGGGGGTGATGGTCGCGCACTTGACGCCCACGCCGTGCCTCTTGATGGCGTACGCGGCGTCGATGGTCACCTGGTCGTTGGTGCGGTCGCGGTTCTCGATGCCGAGGTCGTAGTAGTCCAGGTTGATGTCCAGGTGCGGCAAGATAAGCAGGTCTTTGATGAACTTCCAGATGACGCGGGTCATCTCGTCACCATCGAGCTCTACAACCGGGCCCTTGACCTTGATCTTGTCGGTGGACATCGGGTCAACTCCCTATCTAGCGGCCCTTGAAGCTTACGAGCTTTGCGAAGCGGCCAGCGCTTCATTCAACGTCTTGCTCGGCCGCATCACCGCCGTCGTCTTCTCGCTGTCCGGGTAGTAGTAACCACCGATGTCGACGGTCTCGCCCTGTGCCTTGGCGAGTTCGGCCACGATGGTGTCCTCGTTGCGGCCCAACTCGTCGGCCAGCGCGGCGAAGTGCTCGCGCAGCTCCTCGTCGTCGGATTGCGCGAGTTCCTGCGCCCAGTACAGCGCCAGGTAGAACTGGCTGCCACGGTTGTCGAGCTCCCCGGCCTTGCGCGACGGGCTCTTGTTGTTCTCCAGCAGCTTGCCGATCGCGGCGTCCAGCGTCTTGCCGAGGATCTTGGCGCGCTCGTTGTCGGTCTTGATGCCGATGTCTTCGAAACAGGCTCCCAGAGCAAGGAATTCACCGAGGGAATCCCAGCGCAGGTGGTTCTCCTCGAGCAGCTGATGGACGTGCTTGGGCGCCGAACCGCCCGCCCCGGTTTCGTACATGCCGCCGCCGGCCATCAGCGGCACGATCGACAGCATCTTGGCGCTGGTGCCCAGCTCCAGAATGGGGAACAGGTCGGTGAGGTAGTCGCGCAGGATGTTTCCGGTCGCGGCGATGGTGTCCTGCCCGCGCATCGCGCGCTCCAGCGTGTACCGCATGGCCCACACCTGCGGCATGATGTTGATGTCCAGGCCCTCGGTGTCGAGTTCCTTCAGGTACGCCTTGACTTTTTTGCGCAGCTCCACCTCGTGCGGCCGTTCCGTGTCCAGCCAGAACACCACCGTCATGCCGGAGTTGCGCGCCCGGGTGACGGCCAGCTTGACCCAGTCCCGGATCGCCTCGTCGGTGACGATCGGCATCCGCCAGATGTCGCCCTCCTCCACGTTCTGGCTGAGCAGCACCTCCCCGGTGTCGAGGTCGACGATGTTGGCGACGCCGTCTTCGGGGATCTCGAAAGTCTTGTCGTGCGAGCCGTACTCCTCGGCCTGCTGCGCCATCAAACCGACGTTGGGGACGGTGCCCATCGTCGTCGGATCGAACTGGCCGTGGGTTTTGCAGAAATTGATGATCTCTTGGTAGATCCGGGAGAAGGTCGACTCGGGGTTGACGGCCTTGGTGTCCTTCTGCCGCCCGTCGGCGCCCCACATCTTGCCGCCCGCGCGGATCATCGCCGGCATCGACGCGTCCACGATCACGTCGCTGGGCGAATGAAAGTTGGTGATGCCCTTGGCCGAATCGACCATCGCCAGTTCCGGACGGTGTTCGTGGCAGGCGTGCAGGTCGCGGATGATCTCCTCGTGCAGCGACGCGGGCAGCGACTCGATCTTGTTGTAGAGGTCGACCAATCCGTTGTTGACGTTGACACCGAGCTCGTCGAAGAGCTCCTGGTGCTTGGCGAACGCGTCCTTGTAGAAGACCTTGACGGCGTGGCCGAACACGATCGGGTGCGAGACCTTCATCATCGTCGCCTTGACGTGCAGCGAGAACATCACGCCGGTCTCGTAGGCGTCCTGCATCTGTTCCTCGTAGAACTCGACCAGGGCCTTCTTGCTCATGAACATGGAGTCGATGACGTCGCCGTCGCGCAGCTCCACCTTGGGCTTGAGCTCGAGGGTCTTCCCGCTCTTGGTCTCCAGCACCATCTTCACGTTGCGGTCGCGGTCCAGCGTCATCGACTTCTCGCCGTGATAGAAGTCGCCGTGCCGCATGGTGGCGACGTGGGTGCGCGAAGCCGGCGACCACGCCCCCATGCTGTGGGGGTGCTTGCGCGCGTACTCCTTCACCGCCTTCGGCGCGCGGCGGTCCGAGTTGCCTTGCCGCAGAACCGGGTTGACCGCACTGCCCAGGCACTTGCCGTAGCGGGCGCGGATTTCGGAGTCCTCGTCGGTCTTCGGGCTCTGCGGGAAGTCCGGGATCTTGTATCCCTTGTCCTGCAGCTCCTTGACGGCGGCGATCAGCTGGGGCACCGAGGCGCTGATGTTCGGCAGCTTGATGATGTTGGTGTCTGGCAGCTTCGTCAGCTCGCCCAGCTCGCAGAGGTTGTCCGGAACCCGCTGCTCTTCGGTCAAATCGTCGGGAAACTCGGCGAGGATCCGGGCGGCCACGGAGATGTCACTGGTCTTGATCTCGATGCCCGCCGGCTCGGCGAAGGCGCGCACGATCGGCAGGAAGGCGTAGGTCGCCAGCAACGGCGCTTCGTCGGTCAGTGTGTAGATGACGGTCGGCTGTTCGGCGCTCACGGTCCTTCTTCCCGGCGTCAAAATCCTCGAATATTCGGTCAGATCTCTGGGGGGCTCAGCGTTCTTCCTGCCACGTTATCAAGGGCGTTTGGGCAGGTGTCGACCTGCCATTGGCATCCAGTCGGCACAGTAAGCTAATCTTCGTATTGGTCATGAGCGCCAGCATCAAGCCCCGGCTTGCTGGCCGGCAACCCTCCAACCGCGGTGGGGTGCCCCGGGTGATGACCAGGTTGAGTAGCCAAGCACCGGCTATCCGGCAAGCGCGGGTCCGCCATGACGGGCCCCTGAGCCAGACAGGGGAAGCTTTCCATGAGCGATGCCACCAGCAACGACGACACCGATCCGACCGCCGGCTGGTCGTTTGAGACCAGGCAGGTGCACGCAGGCCAGCACCCGGACCCGGCCACCAACGCCCGCGCCCTGCCGATCTACCAGACCACCTCGTACACGTTCGACGACACCACCCATGCCGCCGCCCTGTTCGGGCTTGAGGTGCCGGGCAACATCTACACCCGGATCGGCAACCCGACGACCGACGTCGTCGAGCAGCGCATCGCCGCCCTCGAGGGTGGCGTGGCCGCGCTCTTCCTGAGCTCCGGGCAGGCCGCGGAGACCTTCGCGATCCTGAACCTCGCGTGTGCCGGAGATCACATCGTCTCCAGCCCGCGGCTCTACGGCGGCACGTACAACCTGTTCCACTACTCGCTGGCCAAGCTCGGCATCGAGGTCAGCTTCGTCGACGACCCGGACGATCTGGACTCCTGGCAGGCCGCGGTGCGGCCCAACACCAAGGCGTTCTTCGGCGAGACGATCTCCAACCCGCAGATCGACCTGCTGGACATTCCCGGGGTGGCCGGGGTCGCCCACTCCAACGGAATACCGCTGATCGTCGACAACACCATCGCCACGCCCTACCTGATCCAGCCGTTCGCCCACGGCGCCGACATCGTCGTGCACTCGGCCACCAAGTACCTCGGCGGGCACGGCTCGGCCATCGCCGGCGTCATCGTCGACGGCGGCACCTTCGACTGGACGCAGGGCCGCTTCCCCGGCTTCACCACGCCCGACCCGAGCTACCACGGCGTGGTGTTCGCCGAGCTCGGGCCGCCGGCGTACGCGCTCAAGGCGCGGGTGCAGCTACTGCGCGACCTCGGGTCGGCCGCCTCGCCGTTCAACGCGTTCCTGGTCGCCCAGGGCATCGAGACCCTGAGCCTGCGCGTCGAGCGGCATGTCGCCAACGCGCAGCGGGTCGCCGAATTCCTCGAGGGTCACGACGGCGTGCTGTCGGTGAACTACGCGGGCCTGCCCAGCTCGCCGTGGCACGAGCGGGCGAAGAAGCTGGCGCCCAAGGGAACCGGCGCCGTGCTGGCCTTCGAGCTGGCCGGTGGCGTCGAGGCCGGCAAGGCGTTCGTCAACGCGCTGAAGCTGCACAGCCACGTCGCCAACATCGGCGACGTGCGCTCGCTGGTGATCCACCCGGCGTCCACCACGCACGCCCAGCTGAGCCCGGCCGAGCAGCTGGCCACCGGCGTCACGCCGGGCCTGGTGCGGCTGGCCGTCGGGATCGAGGGCATCGACGACATCCTGGCCGACCTGGAACTCGGTTTCGCCGCCGCGCGGAAGTACGGTGCCGAGGCGTCCGACCCGCAAGCCGTGGCGGCGTTCTAGGGAGCCCGGGCATGACGATCTCCGACGTTCCGACCCAGGCGCTGCCCGCCGAAGGCGAGATCGGCCTGGTGCACATCGGCTCGCTGACCACCGAGAGTGGCGCGGTGATCGACGACGTGTGCATCGCCGTCCAGCGCTGGGGTGAGCTGTCGCCGAGTCGTGACAACGTGGTGGTGGTGCTGCACGCGCTGACCGGTGACTCGCACATCACCGGGCCCGCCGGACCGGGTCATCCCACTGGCGGCTGGTGGGAAGGGGTGGCCGGGCCGGGCGCGCCGATCGACACCGACCGCTGGTGCGCCGTGGCCACCAACGTGCTGGGCGGTTGCCGCGGCTCCACCGGGCCCAGCTCGCTGGCCCGCGACGGAAAGCCCTGGGGCTCAAGGTTTCCGATGGTCTCGGTGCGCGACCAGGTGGAGGCCGACATCGCCGCACTGGCCGCGCTGGGAATCAACGAGGTCGCCGCCGTTGTTGGTGGGTCCATGGGCGGCGCACGGGCATTGGAGTGGATGGTCGGTCACCCGAGCCGGGTGCGGGCCGGTCTGCTGCTGGCCGTCGGCGCGCGGGCGACCGCGGACCAGATCGGCACCCAGACCACACAGATCGCGGCCATCAAGGCCGACCCGAACTGGCAGGGCGGCGACTACCACGACACCGGCCGCACCCCGAACACCGGCCTGACCATCGCCCGCCGCTTCGCCCACCTGACCTACCGCGGGGAAACGGAGCTCGACACCCGGTTCGGCAACGACAAGCAGGGTGGCGAGGACAGCCGCTACGCCGTGCAGAGCTACCTCGAACACCAGGGCGACAAGCTGCTGGCCCGCTTTGACGCGGGCAGCTATGTGACCCTGACCGAGGCGCTGAACAGCCACGACGTCGGCCGCGGTCGCGGCGGGGTGCGCAAGGCCCTGACCGGTTGCCCGGTGCCCGCCGTGGTTGGCGGCATCACCTCCGACCGGCTCTACCCGCTGCGGTTGCAGGAGGAGCTCGCCGAGCTGCTGCCGGGCTGCGGCGGCCTGGAAGTTGTCGAGTCGATCTGCGGGCACGACGGCTTCCTGGTGGAATCCGAGGCGGTCGGGGAACTGATTCGCAAGACGCTCGATCTCGCCGCCAACGAAGGCACGTGACGGCGGTGACCCGTTCTCGCCACGACCGCTCCCTGTCGTTCGGTTCCGCGGCGGCGGCCTATGAGCGGGGACGCCCGTCCTACCCGCCGGAGGCCATCGACTGGCTGCTGCCGCGCGGCGCGCGCCAGGTGCTCGACCTCGGGGCGGGCACCGGCAAGCTGACCACCCGGCTGGTGGAACGCGGGCTGGACGTCGTGGCCGTCGACCCGATTCCCGACATGCTGGAGGTGTTGCGCACCTCGCTGCCGGAGACCCGCGCGCTCCTGGGCACCGCGGAAGGGATTCCCTTGCCGGACAACAGCGTTGACGTCGTACTGGTCGCGCAGGCGTGGCACTGGGTGGATCCCGAGCGCGCCATCCCCGAGGTGGCCCGCGTACTGCGGCCCGGCGGGCGGCTGGGCCTGGTGTGGAATACCCGCGACGAGCGGCTGGGCTGGGTGCGGGAGCTGGGCGAGATCATCGGTTCCGACGGCGACCGCGGCCGCTTCGACGTCACGCTGTCCGAGTCGTTCACCGAGCCGGAGCGCCACCAGGTCGAGTGGACGAATTACCTTACGCCGCAAGCGCTGATCGACTTGGTCGCGTCGCGCAGCTACTGCATCACCTCGCCGACCGAGGTACGCACCAGGACGCTGGACCAGGTGCGTGAGTTGCTGGCCACCCATCCGGCGCTGGCGAATTCGACGGGGCTGGCGCTCCCCTACGTCACCGAGTGCATCCGCGCGACGCTGACCGAGTGACTATGCCGCGTCGTCATCGTCGTCGTCGTGGAGAAGTTTTTCGGGGTGGTGGAAGGTGTTGGTGCGGGGTTGGCCGCGGTCCAGGTGTGGGGGTGGGATCCAGACGGTGTCGCCTTTGGTGTTTGTGCGGGTGGTCCAGCCGCCGGGTTTGAGCAGGCGGTGATGGGGTCCGCAGGCGAAGGTGAGGTTGTCGATGTTGGTGCGGCCGCATTGGGCGTAGTCGGTGACGTGGTGGACCTCGGAGAGGTAGCCGGGCACGGTGCAGCCCGGCGCCGAACACCCGCGGTCTTTCGCGTACAACACGATGCGTTGCCCCGGGGAGGCCAGCCGCTTGCTGTGATAGAGGGCCACGGGTTTGGCGTGATCGAAGACGGCCAGATAATGGTGGGCGTGGCGGGCCAGGCGGATCACGTCGCTGATCGGTAACCGGGTGCCACCACCGGTGCGGCCGTGACCGGCGGCGGCCTGCAGGTCGGCCAGGGTGGTGGTGATGATGATGGAGGCCGGTAACCCGTTGTGGCGGCCGAGTTCTCCCGAGGCCAGTAGCGCGCGGTTGGCCGCCAGCAGTGCGTCGTGGTTGCGTTGGGCCGCCGAGCGGGCGTCGCGGTCGATGGCCTCCTGGCTCGGGGCCCCGTCCACACACGGGGTGTCCTCGAGTGGGTTGCACATGCCGGGCGCGGCGAGTTTGGCCAGCACCGCCTCGAGGGTGGCGCGGGCCTCGGGGGTGAGCAGGGCGCGCAGCTCGGACATGCCATCCGCGGCTTGCTTGCCCAACACCAGGCCGCGGCGCCGCGCCCGGTCCTCGTCGCGGTAGGTGCCGTCGGGGTTGAGGCAATCGGCGACGTGATCGGCGAGCGCGGCCAATTGTTCGGGGCGGTACTGCGTTCCGTGCGTGGCCAGGTCGGCCTCGACCGCGGCGCGGGTGGCGGCATCGACCCAGCCGGGCAGCTGACGGAAGAACCGGCGGATCACCGCCACCTGCCCGGCACCGAGCTTCCCCGCCCGCTGGGCGGCCGCGGTGGCCGGCAAAATCGGCTCCAGCGGTTCGCCGGTCAGCCCGCGCCGCGGGCCGAGATCCACCGCTTCCTTGACGCGGTGTGAAGCCTCCGCGCGGCTGACCAACGTCGCCTCGGCGATCGCATGCGCCAAGGTGCCGCCCAACTCTTCGGGGGTGGCCTGATGGGCCAGGGAGTTGATCACCGGGTGTTCGAGTGCGGGCAGTTGGCGGCGCGCCTGCTCGCAGCGTTCCAGCATCGCCAGCTGCTGCCGCACCGTCATCGCGTCCACCGGCAGCGCGCGGGCGCGGGCCAAAACTGCATCCAGGTCATCGAACACCGCCTCGGCGTCGGGATGACCATCTGGACTCATACCGCCAAACTAGCCACCCCCACCGACAAAAACGGCCCCAAAAATCGCCATGGATGCACACTCGCGCAACTTAGTTCGAATTCTTGCGGCCAGCGTCGCCTCGGCGCCGGTCGCCCCGGGGTCAGTCGCCCACGAGACTCGATATCGGGGTCACCACTACCGCCTCGTCGGCGTCAAAACCGTTGGGCGCGAGCCGTCCGATCCGCGACTCGATGTCGTACGGGACGATGATGGCGGTCGCGCCGCGGACCCGGCTGACGGTGCGGGCCATCTTGTCCGCGGTGCGGTCGTGCAGCAGCCGGCCCAACAGGGGCGAGTACGTGCGGCGCGGCAACAGCACCGTCACCCTGGTGTCCGGGTGGTCCTTGAGCACCCGCAGCACCAATTCGTGTGCGGCCCGGCTCAAATGGCGATCGGGACAGTTGATCAACCACAGCGGGGTGTCGTGCTCGAAGCGATCCCACCGCTCGCGAAGCCGCACCGCGTGATCGACGTCGATGACGAAATGCACGGCGGTCAGCTCGTCGGCATGTAGGCCATATCCGATGCGCACCGCCTCGATCTCGGCCAGATCGATCGTGTCCACGAAGACCAATACCTGAAGTCGCGGATGCCGCGCCAGGTCGAGGTCCTCGGCGCGAGACATCTCCAGCACGGAGGCCTCGTCGCGATATTTCCGGTTAAGCCTCGTCAAGGCCAGCACCAGGAGCGGGAAGATCACGACGATCAGCCAGGCGCCCTCGGTGAACTTGGCCACCACGAAGATCCCCACCACGATTGTCGACATGACCCCCGCCGACAGGTTGACCGCCAGCTTGGCACGCCAGCCCGGCTCGCGCCGGGTCAGATGATGCTTGGCCATGCCATAGCCGGCCATCGCGAACGCGGTGAAGACGCCGATCGCGAAGAAGGGCACCAGCGCACTCACCTTCGCCTCGGTGATGACGAGCAGGACCATGGCCAGCGCGGTCAGCACGAAGATGCCGTTGGAGAACACCAGGCGATGGCCGCGTTTCGTCAGTGGGCGGGGCAGGAAACGGTCCTCGGCGACGAAGCTGGCCAGCGCGGGGAAGCCGTTGAAGCTGGTGTTGCAACCCGTGAACAGGATCGCCGCGGTCGACGCCTGAACCAGGAAGTACAGGACGTTGCCGATCACGCCGTGGCCGAAGACCGCCCGGGCTATCTCCGAAAGCATCGACGGGTATTCGTCGAGATAGGCCACGGCGTGCGTGACGTGGGTCAGCCAGCCCACACCAATGAGCAAGAACCCGAGGATGCAGGCCATCCACGTCAGCACGCGACGCGCGTTGGGGCCCTGCGGCTTTTGGAAGACGTTGACGGTGTTGGACACCGCCTCGACGCCGGTCAACGAGGTGCCGCCGTTGGCGAACGCACGCAACAGAATCAGGACCGTCGCACCCATCACCAAGCCGCCGCCCTGATGCACCGGCACCGCGCCGGCGATGTGCTGCGGATCGTATCGCGGTAACCCCCAGAACATTTCACGCACAAACCCGGTCAGGATCGTCACGGTGATCATCCCGACGAAGGCGTAGGTCGTCAATGCGAACGTGCGGCCCGACCGCCGCAGCCCGCGCAGGTTGGCCAGGCAGATCAGCACGACCGCCGCCAACGTGATCTCCAAGTGATAGGGCCGCAGCGGTGGAATCGCCGACACCACCGCCACTGTCGCCGCCGCGGGCTGCACCGCCACGGTCACCACGTAGTCGATCAGCAGCGCCGCCGCAGCAACCTGCGCCACCCGCGGACCGAAGTTCTCCCTCGCGACCGTGTAGGAACCGCCGGCCCGCGTGTAGGCCATCACGACCTCCCGGTACGACGCGCACACCAGCGCGAGAATCACCAAGATGACACCGGTGATCGGGAGCACCAACGCGTACGCCGCCATGCCGGCCGCCGGAAGCAGCTCGACCATGATCTGCTCGGTGCCGTACGCCGTCGATGAGATCGCGTCCGGCGAAAGCGCGCCGAGGGCAATGTGATTCGGCAGTCTCTCGCCGTCCAGCTGGTCGGTGGTCAACGGCTCCCCGAGGAAAAGCCGTTTGCACTTGTCGGTGAAGGAGAGCGGTATCTCGCCACTCGGTTGCGTCACAACATCCCTTTCTCGAGACCGGATTGCCTCATCCCGCGCGGGTGACCTCGGCGATGCGGGACTCGATGTCATAAGGCACGATCTGCGCGGCCGCGCCCGGGATCCGGCTGACCGCCCGGGCGATCTTGTCCGCGGTGCGATCGTGCAACAGGCGGCCCACGAGCGGCGAGTAGGTCCGGCGCGGCAGCAGCACGGTCGCCTTGGTATCCGGATGCTCGTTGAGCACCCGCAGGACCAATTCATGGGCGGCCCGACTCAGGTGCCGATCCGGACAGTCGATCAGGCGCAGCGGGGTGTCGTGTTCGAAAACCTCCCAGCGCCGCGACAACCGCGCTGCGTGATCCGAGTCGACCACGAAGTGCACGACGGTGAGCTCGTCGGCGTGAAGTCCGTTCGCGTATCGCATGGCCTCGACCTCCGCGAGGTCGACGGAATCCACGAAGACGAATACCCGGTGCCGCGTGTATCGGGAGAGGACCGGCTTTTCCGTGCGCGACATCTCCAGCACGGACGCCTCCACGCGGTACTGCCGGTTGAGTCGCATCAACCCCAACACCAGTAGCGGGAATACGACGACGATGAGCCACGCGCCCTCGGTGAACTTGGCCACCGCGAAGATGCCCACCACGATCGTCGACAGGATCCCGGCCGACAGGTTGACCGCCGCCTTGCGCCGCCAGCCCGGGCCGCGCTCGGACAGATAGTGTTTGGTCATGCCGTAGCCGGCCATCGAGAAGCCGGTGAACACACCGATCGCGTAGAACGGCACCAATGCGTCAACCGAGCCGCCGGTGATGAGCAGCAGCGCGACCGACAGCGCGGTCAGGGCGATGATGCCGTTGGAGAAGACCAGTCGATGGCCGCGCTTCATCAACGGGCGGGGCAAAAAGCGGTCTCCCGCAACGAAATTGGCCAGCGCGGGGAAGCCGTTGAAGCTGGTGTTACCACCGGTGTAGAGGATGGCCGCGGTCGACGCCTGCACCAGGATGTACAAGACGTTGCCGACTGCTCCGTGGCCGAAGACCGCCCGGGCGATCTCGGACAGCATCGACGGGTATCCGTCGGAGTACGGGACGGCGTGGGTCACATGTGTCAGCCAGGCCACTCCCGCCAGCAGGAACGCGAGAATGCAGGCCATGATCGTCATCACCCGGCGGGCGTTGATGCCCTCCGGCTTGCGGAAGGTGGTGACCGTATTCGAGATGGCTTCCACCCCGGTCAGTGACGAGCCGCCGTTGGCAAACGCACGCAACACGATCAACAGCGTCGCGCCCATCACCAGGCCGCTGCCCTGGTGGACGGGCACCGCTCCGGCGATGTGCTGGGGATCGTAGACCGGCAGGTTGCCGATCAGTTCACGAATGACGCCGACCACGATGGTCAGCGAGACCATGGCCACAAAGGCGTAGGTGGGCAACGCGAAACGCGCGCCGGCTTCCCGCAACCCGCGCAGGTTGGCAAAGCACATCAACAGCACCATGCCGACCGTGATCTCGAGGCTGTAGGGGCCAAGGACCGGTAGCGCCGAGGCCACCGCCACCGTGCCCGCCGCGCATTGCACCGCGACGGTGACGACGTAGTCAATCAGCAGGGCGGCCGCGGCGACCTGCGCCACCCGGGGACCGAAGTTCTCTCGCGCAACGACGTAGGACCCACCGGACCGCGTATAGACCATCACCACCTGGCGGTAGGACGCGGCGACCAGCACCAGGATCAAGAGAATGACCCCGGTGATGGGAAGCAACAGGGCGAACGCGGCCATCCCCGCCGCCGGCAGCAGCTCGATCATGATCTGCTCGGAGCCGTAGGCGGTCGATGAGATCGCGTCGGGTGAGAGCACGCCGAGCGCGACCGGGTTGGACAACTTCTCGTGCTCGAGCTGCGAGTTGATCAGGGGTTTACCGAGCAAGCCTCGTTTGCAGACGTCGGAGAACGACGACGACCATGCCTTGTGATCAACGGTCCGTCGCTCAGCCAAAGGTGTTGCCACAGGCGATATTCCTTCCCCCAAGCATGACATTTGCCCCCTTCGATCCGGGAACCCGCCGAAAGAGTATCTGCCACAATTGTTTTTGTCGCCCTACCGTCCGCGACCTAGAAGAACAAACACAGGAGATTGGCAGAATAATTGCCAGGACACTCCCAGCGGGGTGACCTGGATGTAACAAACAAGCGCCAATCGGTAATGCAGATGCCTTTCTCTGGCACCCGGGACGGCTCGAAAAGTCCGACGCGAAACCCGTTGTGATGTATGGCACTTGGTAGCCGACACCCAGCCCGCCGCGCCGAGGAGCCGATGACCAGCATCACCACAGGAACGTCAAAGGTGTTGTACAGCAAATCTTCTAACACGGCTGACCGCCACCACTAATATAGCAATTCACACAAGTCGTGGTTGTATTAATTGAGTTCTGTTGCGCTCCAGCGCAATCGGAGGGCGTATTTGTACGCTCCGGGCCTCTGCTCTTGCGCGGTGGATGCGTTCAGTCTCACCGCACTCCAAATCTGTCTGTTAGCATCGAATTAGATCTCCATTTCCTTGGAGTAGCGCGTGACACCCGCCTAAGCGAAATAAGTGCTTGTGCCACATGGGTTTCGCGTCTCTGCACCACCGGACGCATGGAGAAAACCAATCCAGGTCGACGTTCACCGGAGGGTAGTAATTGTTTCGCGGAGGGATAGGACCTCATGAGCCAGTGCATCATCGTCAGCGGTGATGACGCGCTCGCGTCGACGATCGTCGATGAGCTGAAGCGGGCGGGCGCGCGCGTCGCCAGGCTTCTCGATTCGGAACTCGCGGGCGCCCGGGTCAAGACCCAGCTCGCCAGGGCGGGCGTCACCACGGCGTCCGCCGTCGTGTGCGCGGGAGACGACGACGCGACGAACCTGGAGATTGCGCTGCTGGCGCGGAAGGCCAACCCGGACATCCGTGTGGTGGCGCGGGTGGCCAACGACGTGTTGCGCGAGGCGGTCGCTGCCGACGAGGGGCCCAGCTCCATCCTGGGCGTCGCGGATCTGGCGGGGGCCGCGGTCGTCGAGGCGTGCCTGGCACGCACCACACATCCCTTCGAAGTGGCAGGTATCGAATTCGTGGTCTTCGGCGCCGAGGCGCCGTTCGACGCGTCGCTGCGCGAGATCTATGGCGACCTCGCCCCGGTAGCGATGGTGCACAACGAGGACGCCGACCACCCCGGTGAGGTCGTGGTGTGCCCCGGGCGCGATTTGCGGGTCAACGCCGGCGACTGGACGGCAATGATCGGCACCACCGAGGAGGCGGCCGCCTGCGGCGTCAAGGTGCCACGTAACCCGAAGATGCGGTCGCGCCAATCCCGGCTGCGCCGTGTCCTCTACGCGGTGCGGGCCCTGCCCAACGAGGTCAATCCCGCTTTCTACCCGCTGATAGCCGCCCTCGTCCTCTTGATCATCAGCTCGACGACCCTGCTGCACTTTTCCTACACCCACCCAGGCATGTCCTGGACCGACGCTTTCTACTTCACCAACGAGACGATCACCACGACCGGATACGGCGACTTCAGCTTCGCCAAACAGCCGACCTGGCTGCGCCTGTACGCCGCAGTGCTGATGTTGGCCGGCGTCACCACCACCGCATTGCTGGTCGCCTTCATCGCCGATGTGCTGCTGTCGCGCCGATTCCTCACGTTGTCCGCCCGCCCGCGGGCGCGACACCTGCGCAACCACATCATCGTGGTGGGGTTGAGCGCGCTGGGGGTCCGGGTCGTGACCGACCTGACCGACGCGGGCTACGACGTGGCGGTGATCGAGCGCGACCCGAACAACCCCTTCCTGTCGACGACGGCCGACCTCGACGTGCCGGTTATCTTCGGGGACGCGACATTGCGCCAGACGATGGAAGCCGCCCGGGTGGACACCGCTCGGGCGGTGGCGGTGCTGACCCGAGACGACATGGTCAACATCGAGACGGGAATCGTGGTCCGCGAGATGTTGGGTTCCGAACCGGCACCCGTCGGCAACCGGTGGAGCAAGGTTCCGCTCGTGTTGAGGGTGTACGACCACGACCTGGGCTCGGCGGTCGCGCAGCGGTTCGGATTCGAAAACGTCCGTTCCACAGTCGAACTGGCCGCGCCCTGGTTCATCGGCGCGGCAATGGGCCTGCAGGTGCTCGGGACGTTCTCGGTGGGGAACCGGTCCTTTCTGATCGGCGGGATGTATGTGCAGGCCGGTAGCGAACTCGACGGTCTGCAGATGTTCGAGGTGTCTACGCAAACGCGGGTGATCGCGGTCACCCGCGACGACGCCCCGGTTCGGCTGCACCCGCGCCGCGATTCCCGGCTAAGCGCCGGTGACACCGTCTACCTGGTCGGTCCGTACCGGGAGCTCATCGCTACCCTCCGCAAGGGGCAGCCCGCGCCCCAGCCGATCACGGATGACCAACAGGCTGATCGTGATTGCGGTTGCGACGAACCAGCAGCGGTTTCGAATGAAGACAACGTTCGCCGCCTGGAACCGATCAGAGGAGCGCGCGGTATAGCCAGCCATTGACCACAGCACAACGTTGGTCGACCCGCGGGCCGCAAGCCCGGGTCGCGACCGCGCGGCGCAGGGCCGCCGCGCATCAACAGCAAATCATGCAGGGGGAAAGGCTTTGTCGTCCACAATTCGCACGATCGGCATCGGTGCAGGCATCCTCCGGTCGGCTGAATAGGCACCCGTAATGGATTTTGCGACGCTACCGCCCGAAGTCAACTCGGGCCTGATGTATGCCGGTCCGGGGTCGGGGCCGATGCTTGCCGCCGCCGCGGCATGGGAAGCGGTTGCGGCGGAATTGCATTCGACGGCCAGCTCGTATGAATCGGTGGTTTCGGGTCTTACCGCCGGACCGTGGCTGGGGCCGTCATCGGTGATGATGGCCGCCGCCGCCAACTCCTACGTGGCGTGGTTGAGCGGCACCGCCGCGCAGGCGGAGCAGACCGCTGCGCAAGCCACTTCGGCCGCCGCCGCCTACGAGGCCGCGTTCGCGGCGACGGTGCCGCCGCCGGAGGTCGCGGCCAACCGCAGCCTGCTCGCGGCGCTGGTCGCCACGAATCTGTTGGGGCAGAACACCCCCGCGATCGCCGCCACCGAAGCCCAATACGGCGAGATGTGGGCGCAAGATGCGGTGGCAATGTACGGCTACGCGGGGTCAGCGGCGGCGGCCACCCAGCTGACGCCATTCACCCCGCCCCAGCAGAACACCGACCCCGTCGGATCGGCTACGCAGGCAAGCGCGCTGAGCCAGGCCGCCGAGCTGCCCGCCGGGTCGGCGGCCTCGACGACCGGGGCGGCGGGCGGCGCGGCGTCCGCGCTGGGGGTGAACACACCGTTGGACCTGATCAACGTCGGCGCCGACGCGATCGCCTACGGTGTCGACGCCCCGCTGGCCCCACTGGGAGCGGTGTCGATGCCCATCGACCTCGTCGGCGCGGAAACCGGTCTGCACACGGACGACATCGTCAGCGACTGGGATGCGAACGGCGCGCCCCTGTCGATAGTCAGGTCAGTGACGCCGCCAGACGCGGTGGCCACGCCGAATGTGTTGTCGCGCACGGTGTCCGCCGGTCTCGGCGAGTCCGACTCAATCGGCCGCCTTTCCGTTCCACCCACCTGGGCGGCGGCGACCCCGGCGGTACGCCCGATCGCGTTGGCGCTCCCGGCCGCGCCCGCCGCTGCGGCCGTCGCGGCGCCGAGCCTCGAGAGCACGTTCGGCGAGATCGCCCTGGCCGGCACGGCCGGACGCGCCATCCGCGAGGCGTTCGCGGGTAACCGTGTCCGCGTGCCGTTCGCCGCGGAACCGGTCGGCCGCCAGTCCACTGGCGCGGAAAAGGCGGAAGAAGGGCCCGCGGAGGACGAGCCGCGCACCGTGGTGACGGGGATCGCCGCCGAGATCCGCGAGTTCGCCAGGCTGCGCGACGAGGGGTTGATCTCCGACGAGGAATACATCGAGCAGAGAAATCGTCTGCTGGGGCGCTGAACCGTTAGAAGTTCAGCCCGGAGAACATGATCCGGTTCGGGTCGTACCTCTGCCGCACGGTCGTCAGCCGGGACAGGTTCGAGCCGAAGTAACGCGCCGGGGCGGCGTTGGCCTCCAGGTAATTGACGTATCCCCCGACCGAGATCTGTTGCACCGCTTGGTGTGCGGAGGTCAGCCAGGTGTTCGCGGCGGCGACCTGGCTGCCCGTGGGTTCGACGTACCACTGCAGAACCGCCGACTGATTGCGCCACGGGAACGCGGTGTCGCCCGGGGCCACGTCGGCGACGGCACCACCGAGGGGGTCGACGAGGACCGACGCCTGTCCGGCGCCGGCGGGCCACTGCCCGATCGCGGTGGCAATCGCGTGCGCCGCAGCGGAATCCACCGGGCCGATGACGTCCGACCCGGCCACGAACGAGCGCGCCGGAGGGTTGGAACTGCCGCCGGCCAGGAACATCACCAGATCCGTGCGGTTCATCGTCTTGTTCGACACGGCGGTCGGCGCCACCCCCACCGCGGACTTGATCGCGTCGGCCACGCCCGAGCCCGCTCCCGCGGGACAGGTCGCCAGCACGTGGCAGTTCGGGGCGGAGCCGATCATGAGATCCACGATGCCCCAGGTGTTTCGGTCCGCGCCGTTGAGCCAGGACTGCCACCCGACCAGCACCTGCGTGGCCGACGCGGGCGGGAAGTCGAGCCGCACGACATCGCTGTCCGAGGTGGCGAAGGTGGAGAACGTCATCGACGTCGTCGCGCCGAAATTGCCGCCGCCGCCGCCCCGGAGCGCCCAGAACAGATCCGGGTTGTCGTTGGCGGAAGCCGTTACCACGTCCCCGCTGGGCAACACCACCGTGGCGGACTGCAGCGCGTCACAGGTCAGGCCCGCGTGCCGGGTGTCGGGCCCGATGCCGCCACCGAGAGCGAGCCCCGCGACGCCGACGGTGGGGCAGGTGCCGCTGGGGATCGCGCGCCCGGCACCGGTCAACGCCTGGTGGATGGCGTACAGGGTGGTCGCGGGGGTCACGGTGAGGTTGTTGCCGTCGAAGTTGGCGCCACCGGGAAGTCGGCGCAGGTCGAGCACCATCGTGCCGTTCGCGGCGGACGCACCGACGTAGGAATGGCCGCCGCCGCGGGGCGCGATCTTGAGGTTGTTGGCCGTCGCGAACGCGATCGCCTTCTGCACATCCGCCTGTGACGAAACCGTCACCACCGCAGCGGGAGAGGAACTGTCGTAAAACGAGTTGAAAACCTTTTTGCTGGTTGAGAATTGGGCACTGTTGGCGGGCAGCACGACGCTGCCGCCGATGGAGGACGCCAGGCCGCCCCAACCGGCCGGGGGGTCGGCGGCCGCGCGCGAGGTGCCGAAAACGGCGCCGGTGGCCAACATTCCGACGGCGCTGCGTAGAAACGCGTGGCGCGAGATGCCGCGCTGCAAGGACGGGTCCAGGGGACGGCTGCGATTAGTCGTCATGTGCGGAGATTCTTAAACATTTCTCACGCAAAAGCGCGGCACCGGCGCCCGTGTCAGATCACAGTGTGGAATCGATCCGTCGAGCGGCTTGACGAGGCACGCGGCGCAATAATCGACGCCGCGGCCGCCACCGGGCCACAAAACGCTTATTTGTGCGAACCTTTACCCCACCGTGTCGCAAACGTGACAGTGATAGCTCAGAGTTCACAACGTGATTCGAGTGCATCCGGCGCACTCCACGACCGAGGGGGAGGCCGCATGAAGGCACCGGGACGAACGAACCGCTGGATCGGGGTCTTTCGGAACCAGCCCCTGACCGTTCGTCTGCTGGCCGCGGCCGCCGCCCTGCTCACCGCGGCGTCGGCGCTGGCCGCGCCGGTGCGGGCGGACAATCCCGACGACAACTTCATCGACGCGCTCAACCACGCCGGCATCGACTTCGGCGAACCCGGGAACGCGATGTCCGTGGGCCAGTCCATCTGCCCGATGCTCTCCCAGCCGGGCGGCAACTTCGCCGCGGCCGCGTCCAGCGTCTCCGGCCGGGGCATGTCACCCGCCATGGCGCGGATGTTCACCACGATCGCGATACAGACCTACTGTCCCGAGCAGATGGCGAACCTGGCCAGTGGCAATCTGTCCGTCCCGCAGATGCCGGGCATGCCCGGCATGGGGGGACAACTGCCCGGCATGGCGGGGCAGCTACCCGGAATGGCCGGGCAAGTGCCCGGACTGCCGCGGCAGATCCCGGCCGTGCCGGGTATCTAACCGGTGCCCAGCGGGTCGATGGTCCACGCGATATAGACCATCGCCGCGGCGACGGTCGCGGTGGTGACGAAGTCGATTCCCTTGCTGCGCACCACCAGAAGGCCGGACCGCTCGTCGGAGAGCACCAGCCGCAGCGCGGCCGCCAGGCCGACGCCGATGCCGATCAGCAGCGAACCGCGCCGCCAGAAGTTGGCCCCGACCAGTGCGAGTGCGGTGGCGAAAGTCAAGCCCACCAGCAGGATTGGCCACTGGGCCCGGACCACGGACCGCGCGCTCATGCCCGTTCGGCGAGCTCGACGACGTTGCTCAGCAGGAACGCCCGGGTCAACGGGCCGACACCGCCGGGGTTCGGCGACACGTGCCCGGCCACCTCCCACACGTCGGGGTGCACGTCGCCGACCAACCCGTCCTCGGTTCGGCTGACGCCCACGTCGACGACCGCGGCGCCCGGGCGCACCATGTCGGCGGTCAGCATGTGCGGCACCCCGACGGCGGCCACCACGATGTCCGCCTGCCTCGTGTACGCGGCGAGATCGCGAGTCCCGGTGTGGCACAACGTCACCGTGGCGTTCTCGGAACGGCGCGTCAGCAGCAGCCCCAGCGGGCGGCCGACCGTCACACCGCGGCCGATGATCACCACATGCGCCCCGGCGATCTCGACGTCGTAGCGGCGCAGCAGGTGCACGATCCCGCGGGCGGTACACGGCAGCGGCGCCGGAACGCTGAGCACCAACCGGCCCAGGTTCGTCGGGTGCAGACCGTCGGCGTCCTTGTTCGGGTCGACCCGCTCCAGGGCCGCGTTCTCGTCGAGATGTTTCGGCAACGGCAACTGCACGATGTAACCGGTGCAGTCTGGGTTCGCGTTCAGCTCGTCGATGGTTTCTTCCAGCGTCGCGGTGCTGATGTCGGCGGGCAGGTCCCGGCGGATCGACGTGATCCCGACCTTGGCGCAGTCCGCGTGCTTGCCCCGGACGTAGGCCTGCGACCCGGGATCGTCACCGACCAGGATGGTGCCCAGCCCGGGGGTGCGGCCCGACGCGGTCAGGGCGGCGACCCGTTGTTTGAGGTCGACAAAGATCTCGTCGCGGGTGGCCTTGCCGTCCAGTGTGATTGCGCCCACGCCTGACAGTCTGGCACGGCGGGCGACTCCTACGTCGACGGCAACCCGTCCTGCAGGCGCATCGCGAGACATAACCCAGTGCGAGCGGAATCGGCGAGTCGTCGCCACTGGTTATGTGTCGCGGAGCGGGAAGGTGGCTTCGCCGGGCTTGCGGCCGCCATTAAGCTCCGGATATGTCAACCCCTCCGGACGTGTTCAGCCCGGCCAAGCTCGGCCCGATCACGCTGCGCAACCGCACCATCAAATCGGCCACCTTCGAGGCCCGCACGCCCGACACCCTGGTGACCGACGACCTGATCGAATACCACCGGCTGCCCGCCGCGGGCGGCGTGGGCATGACGACCGTCGCCTATTGCGCCGTCTCCCCCGGCGGCCGCACCGAGGGCAACGGGATCTGGTTGCGGCCGGAGGCGGTGCCCGGATTCCGCCGGCTCACCGACGCGATTCACGCCGAGGGCGCGGCGGTGAGCGCGCAGATCGGCCACGCCGGTCCCGTCGCCAACGCCAAGACCAACAAGGCCAGGGCGCTGGCCCCGGTGCGGTTCTTCAACCCCATCGGGATGCGGTTCGCCAAGAAGGCGAGCCGTGAGGACATCGACGACGTCATCGAGGGGCACGCCAACGCGGCGCGGCTGGCCATCGAGGCCGGCTTCGACGCGGTCGAAATCCACTTGGGCCACAACTACTTGGCCAGCTCGTTTTTGTCGCCGCTGATCAACCGCCGCACCGACGAGTTCGGCGGATCGCTGGAGAACCGTGCGAAGGTGGCCCGCGCCATCGTCATGGCCGTGCGCCGCGCGGTGGAAAAGGAGGGCACGCCGATCGCGGTCACCGCCAAGCTCAACATGACCGACGGCGTCCGCGGCGGAATCTCCATCGAGGAATCGCTGACCACCGCCAAGTGGCTGCAGGACGACGGCGGGCTGGACGCGATCGAACTCACCGCGGGCAGCTCCCTGGTCAACCCGATGTACCTCTTCCACGGTGACGCGCCGCTCAAGGAGTTCGCCGCGGCGTTCAAGCCGCCGCTGAGTTGGGGCATGCGCATGACGGGCAAGAAGTTCCTGCGCGAGTACCCCTACCGCGAGGCCTATTTGTTGCGGCACGCCAAGCTGTTCCGCGCCGAGCTGACGATGCCACTGATCCTGCTCGGCGGCATCACCAACCGGGAAACCATGGACCTGGCGATGGCGGAGGGGTTCCAATTCGTCGCGATGGGCCGGGCGCTGTTGGCCGAGCCCGACCTGATCAACCGGATCTCCGCCGATGGTGCCGCGCACAGCGTGCATTCCGCGTGCACGCACTGCAACAAGTGCATGGCCACCATCTACACCCGCACCCAGTGCGTGGTCACGGGCGCCCCCGATCTGCTAGCGCGCTGACGATGCGCGCCGCATAGCGGCGTGAGGAGGAAGCGGGCAATCCGACCCAGCGCGCTGACGAGAGCGGCCCCGCATACGCACATTTGGGGCTCAGGGTCGCCTTGGTTTCACGCGATACAGTTGGTTCGATGAGTGCACCAGCCCCGCCCGTCCTGACCGTTCGTTATGACGGGTCAGAACGCACCTTTGCCGCCGGTCACGACGTCGTGGTCGGGCGGGATCTGCGCGCCGACATGCGCATCACCCACCCGCTCATCTCCCGCGCGCACCTGTTGCTGCGCTTCGACCAGGGCCGGTGGCTGGCGATCGACAACGGTTCGCTCAACGGCACTTTCGTGAACGGCCGGCGGGTGCCGGTCGTCGACATCCACGACGGTCAGTGCCTCAACATCGGGAACCCGGACGGGCCGCAGCTGATGTTCGAGGTCGGGCGGCACCAGGGGATGGCGGGGCGCCCCCCGCAAACCGAATCGATGGGCATCCCGGTGGCCGCGCATCCAACTGGGCGTCGCCGTCACGGCGGCCGCACCCCGGCCCGCCGGGGCCGCGTCCCGCCCCGCCCGGGCAACCGATGTATGCGGGCGGCGGGCGCGCGCCGGCCGCGCCGCCGCCGCCCAACTTCCCGCCGCCGCAGCCCAAGATCGCCGGGGTGGCGTCGCCGCAGACCGAGCTGAGCCGCTCGGCCGCCAAGCCGCCCGAGGTGGCCAACCTGGCGACGAAGATGTTCCAGGCGCTCATGCCGTCGCGGTCCGGGGCGCTGCAGAAGCCCTCCGGCGCGCTGACGATCGGCCGGGCCACCGACAACGACGTCGTCATCCAGGACGTCCTCGCGTCCCGCCATCACGCGTTCCTGACCCAGACGCCGCTGGGCACCGAGATCCGCGACGCGCACAGCGTCAACGGGACCTTCGTGAACGGCGTGCGGGTCGGGTCCGCGGTGCTGACCGAGGGCGACGTGGTCACCATCGGCAACGTCGACCTGGTGTTCACCCGGGGCGAGTTGCTGCGGCGCACGGAGGCCGCGACCCGTTCCGGCGGCCTGGAGGTCAACTCCGTTTGCTTCACCGTCGACCAGAACAAGCAACTGCTCGACCACATCACGCTGACCGCGAGGCCCGGCACGCTGACGGCCATCATCGGCGGCTCGGGTGCCGGCAAGACCACGCTGTCGCGGGTGATCGTGGGCTACACCAGCCCCACGTCGGGCTCGGTGACCTTCGAAGGCCACGACATCCACGCCGAGTACGCGACCATGCGCAGCAGGATCGGGATGGTTCCGCAGGACGACGTCGTGCACCGGCAGTTGACCGTCAACCAGGCCCTGAACTACGCCGCCGAGCTGCGGTTGCCGCCCGACACCAGCAAGGCCGAGCGGGCTCAGGTCGTCGCCCAGGTCCTCGAAGAACTGGACATGACCAAGCACGCCGAGACCCGGGTCGACAAGCTGTCCGGTGGCCAGCGCAAGCGGGCCTCGGTGGCCCTCGAGCTGCTCACCCAGCCGTCCCTGCTGCTCCTCGACGAGCCGACGTCCGGTCTGGACCCGGCGCTGGACCGTCAGGTCATGCTGATGCTGCGCCAGCTCGCCGACGCCGGCCGCACGGTGTTGGTGGTGACCCACTCGGTCTCGTACCTGGACGTCTGCGATCAGATCCTGCTGATCGCGCCGGGCGGCAAGACCGCCTTCTGCGGCCCGCCCGACCAGGTCGAGGCGGCCATGGGCACCCGCAACTGGGCCGACATCTTCGCCAAGGTGGGCGCCGACCCGGACGAGGCCAACCGCCGGTTCAAGGAGCGCGATCAGCATTCGTCCCGGCCGCCCTCCCCGCAAAGCCCGGCCGACCTGGGCGAGCCGCCGAAGACCGACCTGTGGCGGCAGCTGTCCACGATCGCTCGCCGCCAGGTCCGCCTGGTCGTATCCGACCGCGGCTACACCATCTTCCTGGCGATCCTGCCGTTCCTCATCGGGGCGTTGTCGCTGACCGTGAAGGGCCCGCATCCCGGCCTTGGCCCGGCCGACCCGCTCGGCCCCGCGCCGACGCAGCCGCAGTACATCATGGTCCTGTTGAACATCGGCGCCGTCTTCATGGGCACCGCGCTGACCATTCGCGACCTGATCGGCGAGCGCCCGATCTTCCGGCGCGAGCAGGCCGTCGGCCTGTCCACCACCGCGTACCTGCTCGCCAAGATCGCGGTGTTCTGTGTCTTCGCGACGCTGCAGGCGGCGATCGCGACCATCATCGTGCGGCTGGGCAAGGGCGCGCCGACGGCGCACCCGCCATTCTTCGGGAACTCCACCTTCTCGCTGTTCGTCACGGTCGCCGGGACGTGCGTGGCTTCGGCGATGCTGGGCCTGCTGTTGTCGGCCTTGGCCCAGTCCAACGAACAGATCATGCCGCTGCTGGTGGTGTCGATCATGTCGCAGCTGGTGTTCTCCAGCGGCATGATCCCCGTCTACCAGCGCTTCGGCCTCGAGGAGCTCGCGTGGCTGACACCGGCCCGGTGGGGCTACGCCGCAGGTGCCTCGTCGATCGACTTTCCGTCGCTGGTCAAGGTCAAACAGATCCCGACCAACGACCCGATCTGGCAGCACTCGAAACACATCTTCGTGTTCGACATGGCGATGCTGGCGTTCCTGTCCGTCGCCTACACCGGCTTCGTGCGGTGGCACATCCGGCTGAAACGCTGAGATGACCCAAGCCGCCGGGCCCGTCCTGACCGTTCGATCCGACCGATCGAAGGGCAGCTTCGCGGCCGGCCGCGACGTCGTCGTCGGCAGCGACCTGCGGGCGGACCTGCGGGTCGCACACCCGCTGATCGCCCGCTCGCACCTGCTGCTGCGCTTCGATCGCGGCAAATGGATTGCGCTTGACAACAATTCGTTGAACGGGGTTTACGTCAACGGCCAGCGGGTGCCGCTGGTGGACATCGAAGACGGCCAGACCATCAACATCGGCAAGCCCGACGGTCCACGGATCACCTTCGAGATCGGCCACCACACAGGCAGCGTGGGCATGCTTCCGCCCACCACGGAGTCGATCCCGGTGATCACGCCGCCCAGCGACGCGCAGCCGCCGGGCTCGCCGTCGACCGGACCGCGACCGCAGGCCCCGCCGCGACAGCCCCCGGCCCAGCAGCCGCCCGCGCGCCCCTGGGCGGGCCCGCAGCGCACCACCGCCGTTCCCATCGTCCGGCCGGACGCCGCGACCCGGTCGGTGCCGCAATCTGGCGGGCGGCCCGACTTGAGTCCGCCCACCCAGATCGGCGTGAGCGGCCAGGTGGCGGAGTTCCCCACCACGCGGGTGAAGAATCTGGGCCCGGATTCCCACCGCCCGACCGAGCGGCCGGGGCGCGCCGCCTGGATCGGGCGGGCGCTCGACAACGACATCGTCATCCACGACGTGCTGGCGTCGCGCCATCACGCGTTCCTCACCACGACCCCGGCGGGCCCGGAGATCCGGGACGCCAACAGCAGCAATGGCACCTTCGTCAACGGCGTGAAGGCCGCGTCCGCCGTGCTGTCCGAGGGCGACGTGGTGACCATCGGCAACGTCGACCTGGTGTTCTCCGGCGGCATCCTGGTGCGCCGCCAGGAGGCGGCGACGCGCACCGGCGGCCTGGAGGTGAACGGCGTCGACTTCAGCGTCAACGGCAAGAACCTGCTCGAGAAGATCTCGTTGACGGGCCGGCCGGGCACACTGACCGCCCTCATCGGCGGGTCCGGCGCGGGCAAGACCACGCTGTCGCGGCTGATCGCCGGCTACGCGACGCCGACCTCCGGCGTGGTCACCTTCGAGGGCCACAACATCCACACCGAGTACGCGTCGCTGCGCACCCGGATCGGGATGGTGCCCCAGGACGACGTGGTGCACCGCCAGCTCACGGTGAACCAGGCGCTGGGTTACGCGGCCGAGCTGCGGTTGCCGCCCGACACCAGCAAGGCCGACCGCGAGCAGGTCGTCGCGCAGGTGCTCGACGAGCTGGGGCTGACCCAGCACGCGGAGACCCGCGTGGACAAGCTGTCGGGCGGGCAGCGCAAGCGCGCCTCGGTGGCCCTCGAGCTGCTGACCGGGCCGTCGCTGCTGATCCTCGACGAGCCGACGTCGGGCCTGGACCCGGCGCTGGATCTGCAGGTCATGACGATGCTGCGCCAGCTGGCCGACGCGGGCCGGGTGGTGCTGGTGGTCACTCACTCCCTGACCTACCTCGAGGTCTGCGACCAGGTGCTGCTGATGGCGCCCGGCGGCAAGACGGCGTTCCTCGGGCCGCCCGACCAGATCGGGGCGGCCATGGGGACCACGAACTGGGCGCAGATCTTCGCGAAGGTGGGCGCCGACCCGGACGAGGCCAACCGGCGCTTCCTGGCGCAGAACAAACCCGCGCCGCCCGCCCAGACGGAGGCGCCCGCCGACCTCGGCGCCCCGCCGCGCACCAGCCTGCGCCGCCAGTTCTCCACCATCGCCCGCCGCCAGGTCCGCCTCGTCGTCGCCGACCGCGCCTACTTCGTGTTCCTGGCGCTGCTGCCGTTCATCATGGGCGCGCTGTCGCTGACCGTTCCCGGCCACACGGGTTTCGGCTACGCCGACCCCACCAGCGAGTCCGCCGGCGAGGCCGGGACGATCCTGACCCTGCTCACCATGGCCGCGGCGTTCATGGGGACCGCGCTGACGATCCGCGACCTGATCGGGGAGCGCCCGATCTTCCGGCGCGAGCAGGCGGTCGGGCTGTCGACCACCGCGTACCTGTTGGCCAAGATCGCGGTGTTCTGCGTGTTCGCCGTTGTCCAGGCGGCGATCGCGACCGCGATCGTGGTGGTGGGCAAGGGCCCGCCGAAGCGGCCGGCCGTGCTGCTCGGGAACGCGACCCTGGAACTGTTCGTCGCGGTCGCGGCGACCTGTGTGGCCGCGGCGATGCTGGGCCTGCTGCTGTCGGCGCTGGCGCGCTCCAACGAGCAGATCATGCCGCTGCTGGTGGTGTCACTGATGGCGCAGATGGTGCTGTCCGGCGGGATGGTGCCGGTCACCAACCGGATCTTCCTCGACCAGCTGTCCTGGGGGGTGCCCTCGCGGTGGGGGTACGCCGCGCAGGCGTCGACGGTCGACCTGTGGACCGTCGCGCCGGGCCCGCAGAGCCCGCGGGACAGCCACTTCCGGCACACCTCGGGCACCTGGCTGTTCGACATGGGGATGCTCGCGCTGCTGTCGGTCACCTACGCCGCCGTGGTGCGCTGGCGCATCCGGCTCAAGCAGTGACGTCAGCCGTCCAGGCGCAGGCCTTGCGCCGCCGCGAAGGCCACCGCCTGCCCGACGTCGACGCGGGCACCCGTCAGCGAGGCGGTCCGCCACAACGCGGGATCCACGGTCGCGCCGCGCAGGTCGGCGTCGTCCAGCCGCGCGCCCGTCGCCCGCGCACCGGACAGGTCGGCACCGCGTAGCACCGCCTTGCGCAGGTCGGCCTCCACCAGGCTGGCCTCTCGCAGCCGGCAGCCACTCAGGTCGACGCCCCGCAGGTCGTTACCGCCCAGCACCGCGAGCGTGAAGTCGACCTCGTCGAAGGAGATCGGCCGCATCCGGCACTGCACGAACACCGAACCCAGCATGCTGCACTGCGCAAAGGTGCTGTGCCACAACGAGGTTCGCCGGAAGGTGCAATTGCGAAACGCCGACCCGCGGTGTCGGGACTCGGCCAGGTTGGCGCCGCTGAAGTCGCACTCGTCGAACACGGCCCGCTCGGTGTCCAGCCGGCTGAGGTCCTCGTCGGTGAAGTCGTGGCCGGTGAGTTCCTTGTCGGCCCACCGCTCGGTCAATTCGCCGTCAGGCTGGCCAGTGCGTATTCGCTCACCGCGATCAGCGCGTCGGTCGCCGACCGGCGATCCCGTGCATCGACCGTGATCACCGGGATGTGCGCCGGCAGGGTGAGCGCCTCGCGCACCTCGGCGACGGGATAGCGCGGCGCGCCGTCGAATTCGTTGACCGCGATCAGGAACGGCAGGTTGCGGTGCTCGAAGAAGTCGACTGCGGCGAAGCTGTCCTCCAGGCGCCGGCAGTCCACCAGCACGATCGCCCCGATGGCCCCGCGCACCAGGTCGTCCCACATGAACCAGAACCGGCGCTGACCCGGCGTGCCGAACAGGTAGAGCACCAGGTCCTCGTCCAGGGTGATCCGGCCGAAGTCCATCGCGACGGTGGTGGTCCGCTTGTCCGGGGTGGCCTCCAGCGCGTCGACGGCGGTCGAGGCGTCGGTGAGCATCGCCTCGGTGCGCAACGGCATGATCTCCGACACCGCGCCGACGAACGTCGTCTTGCCTGCACCGAATCCGCCGGCGATGACGATCTTCGTCGAGGCGTGGGCGGGATCGGAGTACACCTCGGAGTGCGCCTCAGAGTGCCTTAAGGCCACGCAGCGTCCTTCCTATCAGTTCGTGGCGCTCATCTCTGGTCGAACGCTCGGACAACGTCCTATGCACCCGAAGGTAGCCGGACAAAACCAGATCGCCGACCAGGACGCGCGTGACACCGAGCGGCAGATCAAGCCGTGCGGAGATCTCGGCGACCGACGGGCTGCCGACGCACAGTTGAATGATCTTGCCTTTCGCGTCGTCGGGCGGCCACCGGTGAGCCAGCCCGGCCTGCAGCGTCTGGATCGGGGCTTCCACGGGAAGGTCGACGTCGGTGCCGGTCCGCCCGGACGTCAGGGTGTACGGGCGGACCAGGTTCCCTCGGCGTGCGGTCGGCTCAGCAAGGTGCCGGGGCTCGCGTTCGTCCATCGCGGCTCACGAGACGCCGGACCGGCGGGTGGACTGCACCACGCCCCCGACCCGTTCGACCAGGATGGCCATCTCGTAACCGATCTGACCGATGTCACACGACGTCGCGGCGAGCGTGGCCAGGTGCGAGCCGTCGCCGACGCGCATCAGCAGCAGGTAGCCGTTCTGCATCTCCACCACCGACTGCAGCACCTGGCCACCCTCGAACAGCTGCGCGGCGCCGGTCGCCAAACTGGCCAGGCCGGAGGCGACCGCGGCCAGCTGGTCGGCGCGCTCGCGCGGGAGATGTTCGCTGGCGGCGATGGGCAGCCCGTCCACGGAGACCAGCAGCGCATGCGCCACGCCCGGGACCTCGCGGGCGAACCGCGTCACCAGCCAGTCCAGGGAGTTGTCGGGTGCGGTCATTCCTGCTCTGGCCCCTGGGTGTCGCGGGCGTGCACCCGGCCAGTGCGCACGCCGCCGAAGTGGCTGCTGAACGAGGCTCGCACCGCCTCGGGATCGCGGGCGGCGGCCGCGTGCTGCGGTTCGCGGCCGGAGTGCAGGCCGCCGTTGGGCTCTTGGCTCTCGTCCTCGTCGGGCCGGGCCGTCCCATTGGCGGCGCCGGGCACCAGCCGGGCACCGGGCGTACGGACCGGCAGGCCGTGCTCGGCGGTGCGCGACTCGACGGGCGTGTCCTCGGCCGCCGCGGCCAGCGTCCAGCCGCGGTCCCACACCGACTGCCAGTCCAGGTCGGGGCTGTTGACCAGGTCGTGCGGATCACCGAGCATCTCCGACAGCATCCGCCGGTAGATCACGTCGTCGTCAGCGGGAGCGGCTGCGCTCTTCGGCGCGGCCGGGATCGACGGGGCGGGCGCGCTCGGCGCCGGGCTCGGCGGCTTGTCGGCGGCCGCGGCCGGCTCGTCCGCCTCCCGCGACCGCGCGGCGAAGAACGCCGACGTGTCCGAAGCGCGGACGGGCTTCGGCTCCGGTTTGGCGTCCGGGGCGCTCGCCGGGGTCCCGCCCTCCCACCACGGTGTGGGCAGTTCGCGCCGCTGCGGCAGCGGCTCGGCGGGTTCGGCGGGCACCACGGTGATGCCGCTGGAACCGGGATTGCGGCGCGGCAGCAACGTGACCGGCGGCGCCGCGGCGGGGGCGTTGCGGGCCGGCTCGGGCCGGCGTTCCTCCTCGGGCGCGGCGACCGCGGCGGCGGGCTGCGCGCCGGGCGCCGAAACCGCCCGGATCCGGGCGACTCGGGCCTGCGGCGCCGAGCCCTCGAGAATCGTTGGGGGCAGGTAGATCTCGGCGGTGGTGCCCGAGCCTTCCTCGTTGGCCGCCGGGCCGCGCAGCCCCACCCGGATGCCGTGCCGGTCCGCGAGCCGGCCGACGACGAACAGGCCCATGTGGCGGGCGTTGTCGGGGCTGACCTCGCCGCCGGCCTGCAGCCGCATGTTGGCGATGCGCCGATCGGTGTCGTTCATGCCCAGGCCGGAGTCGGCGATCCGCACCACGACTCCGCCGTCGCCGCCGCGGGCCGCCGAGACGCGCACGGGCGTCGCGGGTGGCGAATAACGCAGGGCGTTGTCGATCAGCTCGGCGAACAGGTGGATGGCGCCGCCGGCGGCGGCGCCGATCAGCGTGCTGTTGTCGGGCAGCCCGGCGATCTCGACGCGGCGGTAGTCCTCGACCTCGGAGACCGCGGCGCCCAGCACCGTCGACAGCGGCACCGGGTCGCGCTGGTCGCGCGCGAGCTGCGCGCCCGCCAGCACCAGCAGGTTGGCGCTGTTGCGGCGCAGCCGGGCGGCGAGGTGGTCCAGCCGGAACAGGCTGTCCAGGCGCTCGGGATCCTCCTCGTTGCGCTCCAGCCGATCGATGAGTGACAGCTGCTGGTCGACCAGCGAGCGGCTGCGCCGCGACATGGTCTCGAACATGTCGTTGACCAGCAGCCGCAACCGGGCCTCGTCGCCGGCGAGCAGCAGGGCCTGGGTGTGCAATTCGTCGACCGCGTGGGCGACCTGGCCGATCTCCTCCGTGGTGTACACCGGCAGCGGCTGCGGCGTCGGCTCGGCGCCGCCCGCCTTGACCCGGGCGATCTCCTCCTCGAGGTCGGTGTGGGCCACCTTGAGGGCTCCGTCGCGCAGGACGCGCAGGGGCCGCACCAGCGCGCGGGCCACCAACAGCACCACGATCAGCGCGATCACAATGGCGGACAGCACCAGGACGGCGTCGAGGATGGCGGCATTGCGCCTGTCTGCGGCCTGGGCGTGCACGGTTTTCGTCACCGCCGCGGTGGCGTCCTTGACGATCTGGTCGGCGATGTCGTCGGTGGTCTGTATCGAGCGCAGCAGGTCGGCGTTGTCGACGAGGACGCTGGCCGGGTCGGACATGATCGCCATCCGGGTCACCAGCTGCTGCTGCAGCGTCTTGGCTTCGGGCGAGCCGGCGCCGAGGACCTCGCTCATCCCGAACAGGGTCGACGGCTCGGTTCCGGCCAGGGTGATCATCGAGGTCCGCAATTGCGGCTCGGGCAGGTCGGCGCCCCGGGTGACGAGGATCTTCTGCATCGTCATCTGCCCGCGGGCCCCGACGGCACGGCTCAGGCCCTGGGTCTGGGCGCGGACCTTCTCGTCGTCGACGCGGACCGACGCGTTGATGACGTCCTCGGCCGTCAGCAGGATCGGGGCGTAGAGGGTCACCCGCTCCCGCAAACCCAGGCCGTTGTCGGTCGCCTTGTTCACCAGCATCTGACCGCCGTCGAGCAGGTTGGTCACCCCCGACCGGACTTCGGGGCTGACGTCGGTGTCGCGCAGCCGGGTGTCCAGTTCGTATTTGCGCGCCTCGAAGTTCTTCTTGGCCCCCTCCACGTCGCGCCCGGTGCTGCCCGCCAGCAGGGCGACGTCGAGGGCCGACATGTATTTGGTGATCACGGGGACCACGTCGGCGCGGGCCGCGGCCAGCCGCAGCCCGGCCGAGTTCGCCATTGCACCCTGGATGCGCAGCCCGCCGAAGACCGTTGCCAGCACCAGCGGCACCAGCACGATCGCCAGGACCTTCCACCGGACCGGCCAGTTGCTGAGCGACCAGGCCGGTGGGCGTTTGGCCGGCGCCGACTCGGCGGCGCCGGGCGGCGGGGACTCGGGGACCGCCTCGGCAGGGGTGGCCGGGCGGGCGAACATGGTCACGTCGGCACGGCCGCGCGACCGGCCGCTGCGCTGATGCTCAGCGCTCGAGAAAACGAGAGGCTCATGAGACTTCCTGCTTTATCCACCCGTGCCACGCCAGATGGGCGCGAGCGCGTCAACGTGGCAATCCGACGAGTATGACAGCCCGCGGCCCAGGTCACCAGAATCCGTACTGAGCAGACAGGCCTCTCCAAGGTGCACCGGCGCGCGGGCCGACGATCCTGGCAAACCCGCTAGGCGTGGCGCAGGACGGCGACGAGGAAATCCGACTCATCGGTGAACGGGCGCAGGTCCCAGGTGGACAGCAGCAGGTCGGGCTCGAGCCCGGCGGCCGCCGCGTCGTCGAGGAACTCGGCGAATCCGTAGTCGCGGCCCGCGCCGAAGCCGATCGCCGCCCGACCGTCGTCCCCGAGGTGGGCCCGCAGCCGGCCCAGCACCCGGCGCCGCGTGCTCGGCGCCAGGAACGTCATCACGTTGCCGGCCGACACGATCACGTCGAACGGCTCGGCGATGCCGCGGGCGGGCAGGTCGAGCTCGGCGAGGTCGCCGACGAGCCAGCGCGGCCCGGGGTGATCCTGCTCGGCCGCTTCGATCAGCGCCGGGTCGACGTCGACGCCGACGACCTGGTGACCGGCGGCGGCCAGGTACCCGCCCAGCCGGCCGGGGCCGCAGCCGGCGTCGAGGATGCGGGCGCCGCGCGGGGCCATCGCGTCCACGAAGCGCGCCTCGCCGGCCAGATCGTCACCGGCGCGGGCCATGGCGCGGAACCGCTCGATGTACCAGTGCGAATGTCCCGGATCGGCAGCGACTTTCCGCATCCAGAGGCTCTGCTCGACCATGCGACCATTATCGCGTTGTGTTCAAGCTGATGTTCTTCTCCCCACGCATCGCCCCCAACACCGGCAACGCCATCCGGACGGCGGCGGCGACCGGATGCGAATTGCACCTGGTCGAGCCGATGGGCTTCGACATGTCCGAACCCAAGCTGCGGCGGGCCGGTCTGGACTATCACGACCTGGCGTCGGTGACGGTGCATCCGTCGCTGCCGGCCGCGTGGGAGGCGCTGTCGCCGGAGCGGGTGATCGCCTTCACCTCGCACGCGCCCACCTCGTTCGCCGACGTCCGCTACCGGCCGGGCGACGTCCTGTTGTTCGGTCCCGAGCCGACCGGACTGGACGCGGCGACGCTGGCCGACGAGCACATCACCGAGCAGGTGCGCATCCCGATGCTGGCGGGGCGGCGCTCGCTGAACCTGTCCAACGCCGCGGCCGTCGCCGTCTACGAGGCCTGGCGACAGCAGGGTTACCCGGGCGCGTTCTAGCGATGAGTTCTGCGACCGACGGGAGTCAGCATTGATATGCCTACCTTCATCACCATCGGTTACGGCGACGAGGCCGGATACCACCAGTTGAGCGCGCACCGCAGACACGCCGCGCACACCCGCGACGACGAACTCAGCGCGTCCGGCGCGCTCGTCGCCCGGGCCGGAAACCCCGTGCAGGTGCGCAACCCGGACGGCGCGGGCGTGCGGATCGAGCCGGGCCCCTTCCTCCGATCGGCTCTGCCGATCGCGGGATTCGCGGTCATCGAGGCCGACGATCTCGACACGGCGATCGAGCGCGTCAGCCAGACGCCGTGTGCGGTCGCGCACGGGGTCGTCGAGGTTTGGCCTCTGCAGACCTGACTACCAGGTGTTCCAGTGGGTGAGCTGCTCGGCGGGCAGCCGCTTGGCCGGGCGGAAGTCGGTGCCCTTGGTGTAGGCGATCGGGAACAGCCCGCCCTGGCTGTACTCGTCGTACGGGATGCCCACCACGTCTGCGACCTGCTTTTCACCGTCACCGAGCAGGTGCAGCGTCGTCCAGCACGACCCCAGCCCGCGGGAGCGCAGCGCCAGGCAGAAGCTCCACACCGCCGGGAACAGCGACGCCCAGAACGACACGCCGCCCAGCGGCTGCTTCTCCTCCCGGCCGAAGATGCAGGGAATCAACAACACCGGCGCCTCGTGCATGTGCTCGGCGAGGTAGGTCGCGGAGTCGCGCACCTTGCCCATCCGCTCCCCGCGGGTGTCCCCGTCGGCGTATTCGGGCGCGGGTGAGCTCAGGTAGGCCCGGGCGTTCTTCAGGTAGACGTCGGCGATCGCCTTCTTCTTGTCCGCGTCCTCGACGAACACCCACTGCCAACCCTGCGAATTGGATCCGGTGGGCGCCTGCAGCGCCAGGTCGAGGCATTCCATCAGCACATCGCGTTCGACCGGCTTGTCGAAGTCCAGGCGTTTGCGGACCGAGCGGGTGGTGGTGAGGACTTCGTCGACGGACAGGTTGAGGGTCATGTGCTGGAGACTACCTGCGGGCCCATGAGCGGCGAACTGGCGCAAGAGGTTTCCGACGGGCCGGCGCCTCAGGCACCGAGCGTGAATCCACGGTGGGAATTGGGTCGAAATCCCGCAGCGGAGTGCACGTGCGGCGCCGTCGTCTCCGTCGCGCTCGGTCAGGTCAGGACGGGGGCGGCGGGGCCGGCTGGTCGGGCGGAATCGCCCCACCGCAACCACCGGGCGGGGGCGGGCCAGGCAGGGGTTCGTCGCCACCGACGCAGTCGTAGTAGAACTGTGGGCCGACGATCCAGGTCTTCATCCATTGGTGCCAAAACGACCCGTCGGGGTACTTCTCGCCGTCGCACACGGCCAAGTTGCCGTACCCCCATCGGCCGCCCGGGCAGAAGCCCTTCGTCATGTCGGGCTGGTGCGGGTCGGGCGGGTCGGCGCTGGCAATCGCGGTTGGAAGAGCAAGCGCCGCAACACAACCCAGCATCGCAGCGCCAAGCCGACTACGTTTGAATCTCATCTCGACTCCCTGCTTCTGGCTGACCCGCGGCGATGAGGCGATAGTTTACGACGCAAACGGATGGGTGATGTCGCTTTCTAGCGGAAATCGCGCGACTTCGAGCCGACCGCCAGGGTGATGCGCCCCAGCCGCTCGGCGACGACGGTGACTGCGCCGCTGGCGTTTTGGACCTGGCCGCGCACCAGCATCGCCGGCGCGGAGTTGGCCAGTTTGCGGTGCCGCGCCCACACCGCCGGCGTGCACAGCACGTTGACCATCCCGGTCTCGTCCTCGAGGTTGAGAAACGTCACCCCCTGTGCCGTGCCCGGGCGCTGCCGGTGGGTCACCGCGCCGGCGATCAGCACGCGGTCGCCGTCGGGCACGCCGAGCAGCTTCTCGGCGGGCACCACGCCCATCGCGTCCAGGTCCGCCCGCAGGAATTGCGTCGGATAGCTGTCCGGGGAGACTCCGGTGGCCCACACGTCGGCGGCGGCCAGCTCCAGTTCGCTCATCCCGGGCAGCGCGGGGACATGCGACGACGAGCCGACGCCGGGCAGGCGGTCCGGGCGTTGGGTGGCGGCCGCCCCGGCCGCCCACAGCGCCTCGCGCCGCGACATGGCAAAGCAGCCGAGCGCCCCGGCCGTCGCCAGCGCCTCTGTCTGCGGCACCGACAGCGGTAGCCGGGTGGTCAGGTCCAGCAGAGAAGCGAACGGGCCGTTGGCTTTTCGTTCGCCGACCAGCCGCTCGGCGAGGTCGTCACCGATGTGGCGCACCGCGCCCAGCCCGAGGCGGACCTCGGTGCCCGCGTTCTCGAGGGTGGCGTGGGCCAGGCTGGCGTTGACGTCCGGGCCGTGCACGGTCACGCCGTGCCGGCGCGCGTCGGCCACCAGCGACTGCGGCGAATAGAAGCCCATCGGCTGCGCGCGCAGCAGCGCCGCGCAGAACGCAGCCGGGTGGTGCAGCTTGAACCACGACGAATAGAACACCAGCGACGCGAAGGACAGCGCGTGGCTTTCCGGGAAGCCGAAATTGGCGAACGCCTCCAGCTTTTCGTAGGTCCGGTCGATCACCTCGTCGGGCGCGCCGTGCAGCGCACGCATGCCCTCGTAGAACCGGCCGCGCAGCCGGCGCATGCGCTCGGTCGAGCGCTTGGAGCCCATCGCTCGGCGCAACTGGTCGGCCTCGGCGGCGGAGAAGCCGGCGCAGTCGACCGCCAGCTGCATCAGCTGCTCCTGAAACAGTGGCACCCCCAGCGTCTTTCGCAGGGCGGGCTCCATCGACGGGTGGTCGTAGACCACCGGGTCCAGCCCGTTGCGCCGCCGGATGTAGGGGTGCACCGAGCCGCCCTGGATGGGCCCGGGGCGGATCAGCGCGACCTCCACCACCAGGTCGTAGAAGATCCGCGGCTTGAGCCTGGGCAACGTGGCCATCTGCGCGCGTGACTCCACCTGGAACACGCCGACGGAATCGGCGCGGGCCAGCATCTCGTACACCGCCGGCTCGGAGAGGTCGAGCCGGGCCAGGTCCACCTCGATGCCCTTGTGCTCGGCCACCAGGTCGATGGCGTAGTGCAGCGCCGAGAGCATGCCCAGCCCGAGCAGGTCGAACTTCACCAAACCGATTGCCGCGCAGTCGTCCTTGTCCCACTGCAACACGCTGCGGTTCTCCATGCGTGCCCACTCCACCGGGCAGACGTCGGCGATCGGGCGGTCGCAGATCACCATGCCACCGGAGTGAATGCCCATGTGCCGCGGCAGGTTCCGGATCTGGTTGGCCAGGTCGACCACCTGCTCGGGGATGCCCTCGACGTCGGGCGAATCGGCGAGCCCGTTCCAGTGGCTGATCTGCTTGCTCCACGCGTCCTGCTGACCCTGGGAGAAGCCCAGCGCGCGGGCCATGTCGCGCACCGCGATCCGGCCCCGGTAGGTGATGACGTTGGCGACCTGAGCGGCGTAGTCGCGGCCGTATTTGTCGTAGACGTACTGAATGACCTTCTCGCGCTGGTCGGACTCGATGTCCATGTCGATGTCGGGCGGCCCGTCGCGGGCGGGCGACAAAAACCGCTCGAACAGCAGCTCGTTGGCCACCGGGTCCACCGCGGTGACACCGAGGGCATAACAGACCGCGGAGTTGGCCGCCGATCCCCTGCCCTGACACAGGATGTTGTTCTCCCGGCAGAACCGGGCGATGTCGTGCACCACCAGGAAATAGCCCGGAAAAGTAAGCCGCTCAATGACTTTCAGCTCATGCTCGATTTGCGCATACGCGCGCGGCGCGGTGTCGGCCGGCCCGTAGCGGTCGCGTGCCCCCGCCATGGTCAGCTGCCGCAGCCAGCTGTCCTCGGTGTGCCCGGCGGGCACGTCGAAGGGCGGCAGCTGCGGGGCGATCAGCGCCAGCCCGAACGCGCATTGCTCGCCGAGCTCGGCGGCGGCGGTCACCGCGTCGGGCCGCTGCCCGAACAGCCGGGCCATCTCCTCGCCGGACCGCAGGTGCGAACCGCCCAGCGGGGCCAGCCATCCGGCGGCGGCGTCCAGGGACTGCCGCGCCCGGATGGCGCCCATGGCCATGGCCAACCGGCGCCGCGGCGGACCCGCGAAATGCGCGCCGGTGGTGGCGACGACGCCGACGCCGAAGCGGGGCGCCAGCCCGGCCAGCACCGCGTTGCGCTCGTCGTCGAGCGGGTGGCCGTGGTGGGTCAGCTCGATGCTGACCCGGTCCGCACCGAACCGGTCTACCAGGTCGGCCAGCGCCCGCTCCGCGGCCTCCGGCCCTTGTGACAACGCTTGGCGGACATGGCCTTTGCGGCATCCGGTCAGGATGTGCCAGTGCCCCCCTGCGGCCTCGGTCAGCGCGTCGAAGTCGTAGCGCGGCTTGCCCTTCTCGCCGCCGGCCAGGTGCGCCGCGGCCAGCTGCCGCGACAGCCGCCGGTAACCTTCCGGGCCGCGGGCCAGCACCAGCAGGTGCGGGCCCGGCGGATCCGGCGTCTCGGTGCGCGCGCCCGGCCCCAGCGACAGTTCGGCGCCGAACACGGTGCGCAGCTCGAGCTCGGCGGCCGCCTCGGCAAACCGCACCGCCCCGTACAGCCCGTCGTGGTCGGTGAGCGCCAGCGCGCGCAGCCCCAGCCGGGAAGCCTCCTCGACCAGCTCCTCCGGCGTGCTGGCACCGTCGAGGAAGCTGAACGCCGAATGCGCGTGCAGCTCGGCATAGGGGACGGACGAGCGAGCCGCCCGGGCGCCGGCCGGCGGCCGGTACGTTCCGCGCTTGGGCGAGAGGGGGGCGTCCTCCCCGGGCACCACCGGCACGCCGGCATGGCGCGGTTTGCTGTCGAGCACCCGCTCCATTTCCGCCCAGCTCGGCGGGCCATTAAACCAGCCCACACCTGAAAGCATATCGAAAGTTTGTTCGAATTACCTCCGGTGCAGGACAACCGTTGTTAAACCGATCTTCAACTCCTAAACACGCTCTTAACGCCGCGGGCCTACCGCGGGCAACAAGGACCGACAGACACTGGTATCAGGGCGAAAATGAGGCGGGGGCGAGCATGGCGCAGGTGAGGGCACTGGATACGGCTTTCCTGAAGACCCACCACCCCGACCAGCACGCCGGCCTGGCGATCGGCGCGGTGGCCATCGTCGACGGCGCACCCGACCATCAGCGCCTCCAAGCCCTTCTGGCGGAACGCATTCGATCGATTCCCCGCTGCACGCAGGTGCTGCGGCCGCACCCGACGCACCCGGGCTGGGTCGACTGCCGGGACTTCGACCTCGCCCAGCACGTGCGCCGGGTGGCGATCAACCGACCGGGTGACGACACCGAGCTGTCCCGGGCCATCGCCCACGCCCTCGAACGGCCGCTGAGCCCGGACCGCCCACAGTGGGAGTGCTGGGTGATCGAGGGCCTCAAGGGCAACCGATGGGCGATCCTGATGAAAGCCCATCCCCGGCTGCTGGACGGCAAGTCGCCCGCACACCTGCTCACCAGGCTTTGCGACGACGCCGACGAGAGCGCCTTCGCCAATGCCCCTGCGGCCGAACGGGTTTCGCAACCGCCGGTGCGGCGAACCGGCTGGGCCGATGCGCTGTGGCGGGCATCCTGGACCGCGACCGGCGCCGTCGTCGGCGCGCTCTGGCCCGCGCTGCAGTCGCCCGATCGCGCCGCAACGCCCCGGCGCTACGCCACGGTGCGGGTCCCGATCGCCGACGTCGACCGCGTCTGCCGCAGGTTCGGGGTGACCGTCAACGACGTCGCGCTGGCCGCCGCCACCGAGGGCTTCCGGACGGTCCTGCTCGGCCGCGGTGAGGAGCCACGGGCCGACTCGCTGCCCGCCCTGGCGCCGACGCCGGTCCGGTCGCCGTACCTGCCGGTCGAGGACGACGACCCGGTCCAGCGCTTGCGCACCGTGCAGACCCGATGGAACGAAAAGGCAGCGGATACAACCCAATCCGGCGGCATCATCGAGTCGGCACTCAACTCCTTGCCGACGCTCGTGCGGGACGGCGTCGCTGCGCTGCTGTCCCGCTTCCCGCAGCGCGCCATCGTGACGCTGGGCACCAACGTGCCCGGGCCCCGCCACCGGCTGCGCCTGATGGGACAGACGATGGAGCGCCTGCTGCCCATCCCCCCGACCGCCGTCCAGTTGAGCACCGGGGTCGCGGTGCTGAGTTACGGCGACGAACTGGTATTCGGCATCACCGCCGAACCCGGCGCCGCGTTCGACGTCAAGCAATTGGCCGCCGGAATCGAACTGGGCATGGCGCGGCTCGTGGCGCTCAGCCAGGATTCGGTGTTGTTGTTCGGCGATCGCCGCCGCGGGCGGGCGCCGCGCGCGTTCCCCGGACGCGCGCCCGGCG